>CAMLLT010000081.1 GCA_946480935.1 uncultured Bartonella sp.
CCAATTACGATAAGATCATGGCTGTCATTGTTCCCACATTGGGTGAAGAGCGGCGTGCGACCTATTCGCCATTCTTGCCGATCTCTCCTGTTTCGGGAAAAGTTTTGCAAGTTGCGATTATTGCCCATGATGCGAAAAAAGGCACGATCACCTATATCGAACCGGAGACCGGCGAAAAAATTGAAACCGAAATCACCGGTGGCAAGGTCAAATGCCAATGGAAAGCCGATTGGGCCATGCGCTGGACGGCTTTGGGCATCGACTATGAAATGGCTGGTAAAGATCTGATTGATTCTGTGGCTTTGTCTTCAAAAATTTGTCGTATCCTTGGCGGGACACCGCCAGAAGGCTTCAATTACGAGCTATTTCTGGATGACAAAGGACAGAAGATTTCAAAATCGAAAGGTAATGGCCTGACAATTGACGAGTGGCTCACCTATGCGCCCACGACAAGCCTTGGCCTTTACATGTATCAGAAACCCAAAACCGCCAAGCGGCTTTATTTCGATGTCATACCGAAGGCTGTTGACGAATATTACAGTTTTCTTTCTGCCTATCCGAAGCAAAGCTGGAAAGACCGGCTTAATAATCCTGTCTGGCATATGCATAACGGCAACCCGCCGGAAGTGGATTTACCCGTACCTTTTGCAATGTTGCTCAATCTGGTCAGTGCGTCCAATGCCGAGAATGCCGATGTCTTATGGGGCTTTATTTCGCGTTACGCCAAGGGTGCTACACCGGAAAACCAGCCTGAACTCGACAGCCTTGTCGGTTTTGCCATTCGCTATTTCAATGATTTCGTCAAACCGACCAAAAAATTCCGTGCACCGGATGCTGTCGAACGCGAAACTTTGGAAAAAATTGACAAAACTCTTGCAAACTTGCCAGCAGATGCCGATGCACACACAATCCAGAATGCACTGCTCGACATTGGTCGCGTGACTGAGCGTTATCAGGACCACAACAAAAAAAGCCCTGATGGGGGGCCCGGTGTTTCTGTTTCATTTTTCCAAATGCTTTATGAAGTTCTGATCGGTCAGGAACGGGGACCGCGTTTCGGCTCCTTCATTGCTCTTTATGGCATTGATGAAACGCGAGCCTTGATTGCTGACGCGCTCGCCGGAAAACTTGTCAACGAATAGATGGACACGGCAATCATGTTGAAAAGGGGCTTTTCACCCCTTTCAAGATGATTTTGAAACAATCCGGTACAATTCTCGAAGACAAGCTTTAAGCTTGCCGCAAATTTATTGAAAATTTTCAGATAGAGGACACAAATTCCTCACTCTTTTTTAAAAAAAGAGGTAAAAGAAGCGGAATTTTATTATCGACCGGCCGGTTATCAAAACAAACGGGTCGCGCAGGTAACGAAGTAACAGGAGTGAGTTATGAACGAGGCACAAGAGGTCGCGCGGCGCCGCACATTTGCTATTATCGCGCACCCTGATGCCGGTAAGACAACCCTGACCGAAAAATTGTTATTGTTCGGTGGTGCTATCCAGCTTGCAGGTGAAGTCAAGGCCAAGAAAGACCGTATCCAGACCCGTTCCGACTGGATGAAAATCGAGCGCGAGCGCGGCATTTCGGTTGTCACCTCGGTTATGACATTCGAATATGAAGACCATATATTCAATCTGCTTGATACACCGGGGCACGAAGACTTTGCCGATGATACCTACCGTACACTGACGGCTGTCGATAGCGCTGTCATGGTTCTTGACGGAGCGCGCGGTATTGAACCCAGAACATTGAAGCTTTTTGAAGTCTGCCGCATGCGCGACATTCCGATTGTGACATTCGTTAACAAAATGGATCGGGAGGCACTCGACCCATTAGAGATATTGGACGAAATAGAAGACAAGCTTGCACTTGATACTGCACCGGTAACATGGCCAATCGGATCGGGCAAAAATTTTGCAGGAAGTTTTGACCTTCATAACAATCTTGTACGCCAGAAAGACGAAGAAAAAACTCCGCGTCCTGTCAGCGGGCCTGAAGAAGCAGCTCTATTGCTGCCCGAAAATGATCGTGCGGCTTTTGTTGAAGGCGTTGTCCTTGCGCGTGACGCATGTAAAAGATTTGACTTGAAATCGTTCCGTGAAGGCCAAATGACACCGGTCTATTTCGGTTCTGCTTTGAAGAATTATGGTGTGCGTGATCTTATCGACGCTCTTGTTGCCTATGGTCCAAGTCCACGTGCGCAAGTTGCCGATACTCGCATTGTCGAGGCGACAGAGCCGAAAATGACCGGTTTTGTTTTCAAAATACAAGCCAATATGGACCCCAACCACCGTGATCGCATTGCGTTTTTGCGCGTTTGTTCGGGAATTCTATCCCGCGGCATGAAAGCAAAACTCGTGCGTACCGGAAAACCCATGACTTTATCGGCACCGCAATTTTTCTTTGCCCGCTCCCGCCAGATTGCCGATGAAGCCTATGCCGGTGACGTTGTGGGAATCCCCAATCATGGAACGTTACGAATTGGCGATACGCTGACAGAAGGCGAAGACATTCTTTTCAAAGGCGTTCCGAATTTTGCTCCGGAAATTTTGCGCCGTGTCCGTCTCGGTGACCCGATGAAGGCAAAGAAGCTTAAAGAAGCTCTGCAACAAATGGCTGAAGAAGGTGTTGTTCAACTCTTTATGCCCGATGATGGTTCGCCATCCATCGTCGGTGTTATCGGCGCTTTACAAATTGATGTGCTGACCGAGCGTCTCAAAGTGGAATATTCTCTTCCTGTCGGTTTTGAACCGGCACGCTTTACTGTATGCCGCTGGATCTCGGCCGATAACAAAGAGGATCTCGAGAAATTTATTGCGACACACCGTGATGCTATTGCATCCGATCTCGACGGCGATCCGGTATTTCTCGCAGAAAACAATTTTTCGCTCAATTATGAAGCGGAACGAGCACCAAAAATCAAGTTTGCAACAATCAAAGATTATCAGATACGCAACGCCTGACCGGCATGAGAAAGTTTTAAAGAACTGCCGCTTCCGGATTTTTCGAGCGATCGCATTCCTGCTTTTCCGAATAAGCAAGCTTGCTTCGAGCTGCTTGATAACAATTGCTCGTAAATTTCTGTTTCTTGATAATGGTCAACGAACAAAATCAACGACAAAGGGGAAACATAGCCGCACGTCGTTGATTATTTCGATCAAGATTGTTTAAAATTTTTCATCGCTTTGAAAAATTCTTCAAAATTGATATCCAGGAAATCGAGAAGCGTTATCAATCTTGATACAGCAATCCTGTCGGCCCCTTTTTCATATTTCTGTATTTGTTGGGGACTAATACCGGCAATTGATGCCAATTGCATTTGGGTAATGCCATTTTTCTTACGAAAATGACGCAACAAGCTTCCGATTTTCAGATCACTTTGTATTTCATTCTGCTTTAATGTTTGAATATTATCGGAGGAAACGTTAAAGGCAATTTCCATATCATTCATCATCAACTCATCCCGCAAAGATTGGGATTATGTAATTTTGATAAGTCCACCGGATTATCACATACATAAGTGCCCAAGTTTGTTTAAAATAGATACTCTATTAAAAGGAATTTACACGACCGCCCCCCAATTTCGATCGTTATTGCTCAATTCAGGTTCACCCGGCAGACCCCATAATGCACCTGACACCCCCATCGTCATGGCAGATTAACTCCAGCCACACAAGTATGTGATATACTAAAAACGAGAAATAATACAATAATGAATGAAAATAAACCTAAAATTCTTGATTTTTTTCTCAAAATAGATTTTTTTACCCTAGTCTTTCCATCTCCAGTTGATTCACTTTTTTGATTTTCCTGAAATTGCTGGAGTTTCAACGGTTAAAAGTGAGCCGGATTATGGTTTTTCGGGATAGTTTTTATAAAATTTTTCTAAAAAACAGGATTGGATAATGGTCATAACCATTTACGCTCTCCGCTTTATGAGCCGGAATGCCGCAATTGTTTCGTCCAAAATCAATTGCGTCGGAACAATTTTTTGCCGACAAGCGAAGACGAAAATTGACAAGAAAAATATGTAAACGGGAAACGGATAGCGCAAATACAAAAACGGCACCAAATGAATTGGATGCCGTTTTTATTAAAATAAATTCTACAGACTTATTTTACGCCGTCTTTAATCCAGTCTGCCAAGCGGCTTTTGGGAGCAGCACCCACCATATTGGAGACGATTTCACCATTATTGAACAATAATAATGTCGGTATGGAACGGACACCGAATTGCGTTGCAAGTTCCGGATTTTCATCAATATTGATTTTTGCAACTTTGACCTTACCCTGTAGCTCGGTAGCAATTTCTTCAAGCGAGGGCGCTATCATTTTACATGGACCGCACCATTCTGCCCAGAAGTCTACAACAACAGGTTCTGCCGACTTTAGCACGTCATTTTCAAAATTGCTTGTATCGACTTTTACAGTGCTCATTGATCTTTCCTTTGTGATTCCAATTTGCCTAAATTTGGCGTGCCAGACCGATTCCGTCAAGAGCAAGCTTTTTCAGCCATTATCCTGCCGATAAATTACTTTTTTCTTTATTCATCAAGAAATCAAGTTTTTTGCCGTCGAGTTCAAAAACTTTTGGTCCGTCACTATAGATCAGCAATGTTCTGACGGTCTTATTCGGATGAATGCTCATCAATAGCGTTCGGTAAAGTGCCATTTGCAACATGTAGCTGTCAGGAATTTGCTGCTCGCGTTTGGGCGCACGACCGGTTTTGAAGTCCCCCAGAACGATTGTGTCATCGCCATCGTTCAGGCGGTCTATTTGGCCGGAAACGACGTATTTCTTGCCCCTTATTGTGACAGTTCCCATCAATGTCACTTCGGCACGCGCTTCTTTGGTAAACAAAGGGCGCAGTGCTTCACTATCCATAACCTTGAAGGTCTGTTCAAAAGCATCCTCTCTTTGTTCCTCGCTCCATTCAGGTGCGGCTTTTTCAAGATAGGCACGGGCTAACCTTTGCCTGTCTTCCTCCTTTATTTGCGGCAAATACTGCAAAAGCCGGTGAATAATTGTCCCCCGTTCGATAGCAAATGAAGAATTTGCCGGTTTTTCTCCCAGAACCGGTGAAATGGTAACAATGTTTTTTGCCGCCGGTGCATTTTCGTCAATATCGAGTGAAGCACCTGAAGGAGTAAGGGGCTTAGGCAAATCGGTTTCCGGCTCCATATGGCTATGGAAATAGGAAGGAAGCGGAAAAGCGGGAACCGCTCTTTCTTCTTCAGCGGTTTTTGTTTCGACACTTGTGCGTTTGTCATCCACGCAATAACGCCACGCCTTGATGTCGGGTGAAGGGCCGGCAATTTCTTCAGAAACCGGTATCAACGCTTCGCTGACAAGTTCACTCCATGTGCCGCCAACAACATTCTTTCCCCTATAACCACAAATAATAAGGCGGTCTTCTGCCCGTGTCATACCAACATAAAGTAGACGCCTGTATTCTTCTTCGGCTTTCAATTTTAACGTATTGATATAATTGTCACCAAATGATGTTTTGAAATCCTTGGCGGGCTGCCACAAAAAGCTCTTCTTGCCATGACTGTCAATCTCGATGAATTTCGGTTCATGTTGTGCATTCCAGATACGCGAACCGGAATCGACCAGAAAGACAATGGCACTTTCAAGCCCCTTTGCCGCATGAACAGTCATAATACGGACTTCTTCACGGTTCTGGTCGAGTTCACGTTTGATTTCCGGATCGGAAAGCTTGATTGTTTCCAGAAAAGCCTGCAACCCTGGCAAACCGGTTTTCTGGATAGATAAGGTATAATCCATGAACGCATCAAGGACATCGCTTGCTTCCGAACCCAATCGGGCAAGAATTTTTGCCCGCCCCTGATCTTCGCTCAATATATGACTATAAAATTCATAGACAGGCGTTTTATCGGCAAGGTTTCTATATTTTTTGAGTAAAGCCAGAACAGATGCAAATTCCGGCTTCTCTTCACTATGGGCTTCAAGGCTATTAAACAGGCTTCCTTCGCGGTTTATAGCAATCCGATAAAGATCATCTTCATCAAGTCCGAAAAGCGGGCTTTTCAAAACAGATGCAAGAGAAAGGTCGTCCTGCGGTTGCAGGACAAATCGGGCAAGCGCCGTTAAATCACGCACCGCAATATGGCTTGCCAGACGCAAGCGGTCGGCACCGGCAACCGGAACATTGCGGTTTTTCAATGCGCGCGCCAAAGCCGGAACAAACTGGTCGCGTTTTCTCACCAGCACCATAATATCACTGGCTTTGACTTCTCTTCCCTGACCAGGAAGCATTTCATGATGATGAAGCCAATGGCTGATCGTCGTTGCTATCTCTTCGGCAAGGCGAACAGCCGGTGCATGAAGCTGGTCAACAGGTTTGCGCCAATCTTCCGGTTCTTCCACATCTATTGGCGCAATATTGTCCCAGATCACCACTTCACCGGGGTCATTGCGGCGAACCGGCTCATGCACGGTTTTGATATTTTCGGCTGAAAGACCTTTATAATTTTCAGGTTTTTCAAATACCCGATCAACACTTTTTAAAACATCGGCTGTCGAACGGAAGGAATAATTCAAGCGTATGTGGCCGAAAGATTTGCCAACGGCTTCGGCTTTTCTTTCGATAATGCGACCATTCGTTGCGAAATCTTCCGGCACTGCCCCTTGGAAAGAATAGATCGACTGTTTTTCATCACCAACGGCAAAGACAGTGCGGTTGACCTCTCTTTGTCCTTCCCCGACAAAAAATTCCTGTGCAAGAAGCTGGATTATCTGCCACTGGGAAGGGCTCGTATCCTGTGCTTCGTCAACCAGAATATGGTCAATGCCCCTATCCAGTTTATATTGTACCCATTGGCCCGCACCATCGCGTTTTAACAGATTAAGTGCCCGCTCGATCAAATCATCGAAATCAAGCAAACCTTCTGCTTTCTTCAAACTTTCATAACGCGCCAAAAGCCGGTAACAGAGCTGAAAGGCAGCCAAATTGAGCGGTACCAGTCGTACACGTCGCAACTTGTCGAGATAGAGAACGAGCTTTTCCTGACGCATTAACAAATCGTCTTCGAGCCATGGCAAAGCTGCAAGAAGTTTTTTTGACGCCAGATTGCTTATTTTGCGCGGATTTCCACTGGTAAAATAGGCAAGTTCGATAAATTTTATGCTCTCGCTATTATCCGCTTTTTCTACAAGCTCCAATTTTTCAACGAAATTCTGGCTGTAAGAGTGTCCAAGACTTTTGAATGCTTTAATAGTCTCCTCCGAATGAAGCGCCGTTTTACGGATTTCATCGGTGAGATTTTCTTCCGTATCATCCGGAGATATTTGTAATGCTTTTTCCAGAATATGCTTGCCATCCGGTCCACTCACACGAGCGAGAAACGGACTTAAAGCCTGCCGTTTTTCGATTGCTTCGTCTAACAGCGTAAAAAGTCCGCTTTCGCCCACAGTTTTCAAAACCAGCATCAAAGCGTCATGAACAGAACCATTTTTTTGCAAATAAGCTTTTTCAAGCAGGTCACGACGCGCATTTTTTAAAAACTCGTCACGCTTGAGATCGTCCATCATCTCGAAATGGCCGGCAATATTGGCTTCCAAAGGAAATTGGTGAAGGAGACCTTCACAAAAAGCATGGATAGTCTGGATTTTTAACCCGCCCGGTGTTTCAAGAGCGCGGGCAAAAAGTCTGCGCGCTTCATCAAGCCTTTTTGAATCGGGTCTTCTGCCCTCAAGCGCGACCAACACCTCTGTCAATTCGTCATCATCAAGCTCTGTCCAACCGGAAAGAGTCTGGAAAATGCGCGTTTGCATGACAGCAGCGGCTGCTTTGGTATAAGTGAGGCATAAAATCCGCGCCGGTTCGGTGCCATTCAATAAAAGTCTGATAACCCGAAACGTCAAAACATGGGTTTTGCCGGAGCCGGCATTGGCAGACACCCACGCACTGCTTTGCGGATTTGAAGCAGCCGTCTGATTTTTGATGGCATCTTCTGGAATTTCACGTTTGGTCATTCTTCACCTGCCGTGTCAGAACCGGCTGACCATTCGAGAACCCGCGCCAAATGGTCATAATCACCTTCATAGGTGGTCAAAGGTGGCATTGCTCGCGACAAATAGCCATGGGCGGGATTTTGATAATATTCCACCAGTTCACCCAATCTTGCCCATGCTTCTTCGGAAAGTTCGATTGCGGTTTTTTTGGCAGATAAAGAGATGCGCTCTTCTTTTACTTCTCCGTGGGCACTCAAACGGATATAGGCAAGTTCGGACGGTTTGATATTTTTAAGCGGAACAAAAGCATTGCGCGACAAAAGAGCTGCTTCCAACGCCAATTGCGGTGCCATGAGTGTTGCAGCCTGTTTGACGGAAGGGGTCGAGCCGGTTTTGAAATCAAGAATTTCGGCGAAAAGCCCGTCCATCACATCAATGCGGTCGGCACGTCCTGAAAGGGTTGCACCCTCCGGCACAATATGAACCGGACGAGCCGAAATTTCGACACATCTCTCACGCGGAGAAAGTCCTTTTTCCCACGAGATAATTGATGGCGCTAGAATTTCAAAACGCGGCCACCAAATAGCTTCAACATCAAGTGGAAGCTGCATCCGGTCAAATTCGGCACGCGCAATTTCAAGAAATTTTTGCAGTGCATCCGGTTTTTCCGGATCAATTTTCAGCAATGAAAAGCCCGCAACAATTGCATGATAAAGTGTGCCACGCTCGGCAACTGACGGATCGTGGATAAGGTCGTCAAGCGGCTTCAGGCGCAAAACCTTTTTGGCATAGATTGCATAAGGGTCGCGGCGTAATGTTTCGATTTCGGTAACAGAAAAATGTTTCGGACGTTGTTTCAATGGCGGGGTGGGGCATGGGCGCGCAATAAAATCGACATTTTTGCGACGATCGAGTTCCCGCGCCCAGTGGACAAAAACTCCGCCATGAGTGCGCATATCGGCGCTCGCTTTGGCGCCCACAACTGTTTCCAGTCTTTGTAACCAGCGCGACGGCACAGAAGGGGCATTATCAACTCTCAATGCCCTGCTCATAATGACTTTATCCATGCCCATAGCCATCTGGAAATCATGGGCAGCCAAACCGATCCGGCGCTCCGGAGGGTCAAGTGTCAATGTCATTTTCATCGGCCGCGACATGAACGGGTCATTGCGAGCTGTCGCCGGCCATGAGCCTTCATTCAAGCCACCAATGACCATTGTATCAACCGTTTGCAAACGCGATTCCAGAACACCCCAGATAAAAAGACGGGGATGACCACCGGCAGAGGGGCTAACCGAGCGTGCAGCCATCAAAGCTTCAAGAATGGCCGGCCATTCGGAAATGTCGAACGTGAGGCCGGATTGATCGGCAACAAGATCACGCAGCAAAGATATAATGGCTTTTCCTGCCTCTCCTGCATAAAGCGCGTGAAACGAGCCTTGCTCGTTTGCCCCGAAATTTTCCAAAACTTCAGTCGTGGCACGGGCAACCTCGTTCACCGACAGCGGTTCGCTTTTTGCCATCAATGTCACCAATGGCTGAACGGCTTTCACCAGTGAAGACGCAAGTTTTCTTGCTTCCTCGATCATATCGGTATCAATATCGTTCATCCCGTTTTCATCTGTTGTGAGAGCGAGAAGACGCTCTTCAACAAACTGCTCACAGGTTGCAATATTGATTCTTCCGGTTCCACCCCTTAATGCAAAGAGCTCGAAACGTTCGGCAATTTTTCGTAAAACCCCCCGTTCATATCCAAGTGAAGTCAATGGGTGTTTGAGAAGAGACAGGAAAGCCACCGGATCGCCGGGTTGAAACAAAGTTTGTAAAATAAGCCGCAACAAAGTTGCCGGTA
>CAMLLT010000082.1 GCA_946480935.1 uncultured Bartonella sp.
GGAAGACCATGCATGATTTCGAACAATTCGACAAAGTCCGAACGCTGCATAGGCAAAAGTTTTGCCAATGCTTTACGACGCCCTTTTTCGTCATTGGCCAAAATCATTTCACGCATTGAAATGATGCGGTCTCCGGCAAAAAACATATGTTCGGTACGGCAAAGCCCTATACCTTCTGCCCCGAACGAACGAGCCATTCGCGCGTCTTGCGGTGTTTCGGCATTTGCGCAAACATGCATACGCCGTTTTTCATCGGCCCAAGACATAAGTTTGGCAAAATCACCTGACATTTTCGGTTGCAACATAGCAACTTTGCCTTTGTAAATTTCGCCATTACCACCGTCGATTGTTATAATATCTCCTCTATGGAAGGTTTCACCACCCGCTTTCAATGTGCCGGCACGGTAATCAATATGGATATTTCCTGCACCCGAAACACAAGGTTTTCCCATTCCGCGTGCAACAACAGCAGCATGGCTTGTCATACCGCCACGTGTTGTCAAAACACCTTCTGCCACATGCATACCGTTAATATCTTCCGGGCTTGTTTCCACCCTGACCAAAACGACCTTATGTCCTTCTTTGGTAGCATTTTCTGCTTCCTCGGATGAAAAAACAATTTCACCGGTAGCTGCCCCCGGAGAGGCTGGAAGACCTGTTCCCAAGACTATTTTTTTAGCTTTGGGGTCGAGTGTCGGATGGAGAAGCTGGTCAAGTGACTTCGGATCAATGCGCGAGATCGCTTCGGTACGGTCAATCAGCCCTTCCTCGACCATATCGACAGCCATTTTGAGTGCAGCACGGGCTGTACGTTTGCCGATACGGGTTTGCAACATCCACAATTTACCCTTTTCAATGGTAAATTCCATGTCTTGCATGTCGCGATAATGTTTTTCGAGTTTATGGGCAATATCATTAAAAGCAGCAAAGGCTTGCGGCAAAGTCTTTTCGAGCGACGGTTTGTCGGAACCGGCAGCAATACGTGCAGCCTCGGTTATATTCTGTGGAGTTCTGATACCGGCGACAACATCTTCTCCTTGTGCATTGACAAGAAATTCTCCGAATAGTGCATTTTCACCTGTTGACGGATTGCGGGTAAAAGCGACACCTGTCGCCGAATCATCTCCCATATTGCCGAACACCATTGCCTGAACATTAACGGCTGTGCCCCAGCTTTCAGGAATATCATGAAGTTCACGATAAGTAACGGCTCGTGGTGTCATCCAGCTCAGGAAAACGGCGCCAATTGCTCCCCAGAGCTGTTTTTCGGGGTCTTGGGGAAATGGTTCTCCCATTTCTTTTTCGACACATTCCTTATAGGAAACGATGACATCCTGCCAATCTTTGGCTGTCATTTCGGTATCGACATTGTAGCCGTGACGAGCTTTGGCATCATCAATAATTTCTTCAAATAATGAACCATCAATCCCGAGCACAACATTTGAATACATCTGGATAAAACGACGATAGCTATCATAAGCAAAACGTTCATCTCCCGTTTCTCTTGCGATTGCTTTAACCGTTTCATCATTGAGACCGAGGTTCAGCACTGTATCCATCATACCGGGCATGGAAGCACGAGCACCTGAGCGCACCGAAACCAGTAAAGGCTTGTCTTTGTCGCCGAACCGGCGCCCTGTCAGCTTGCCAACCTCAGCGAGGCACTTTTGAACAGTTTCATCGAGTTTGTCCGGATAGGTTTTATTGTTATTATAAAAATAGGTACAGACTTCTGTGGTAATTGTAAAACCGGGAGGAACGGGCAATCCCAGATTGCTCATTTCTGCCAAATTTGCTCCTTTACCGCCCAAAAGGTTACGTTCCGATGCCGCGCCGTCAGCCTTTCCATTACCAAAGCTGTAAACCCATTTTGTCATTTTAAACAAATATCCTCCGATTGATTTGAATGTCTAATATTCAAATATGAAATTCGTGCTTCCCCACAAAGAAGAAATACAGTTTTCAACTTTCGTCCCTAGCTTAAATGACATTTAGTCTAATACCAACATCAATTTTTTTTACAATTCAACCAAATCGATTGAATAACAAAAGCTTGACTGTAGACTATTAACTGACATCACGCATTTTTTCTGCAGTTTGCAAATCAACCGATACGAGTTGCGAAACCCCCTGCTCGCCCATTGTCACGCCGAACAGGCGATTCATCCGCGCCATCGTAATCGGGTTATGGGTGATAACGACAAAACGCGTTTCAGTCGATTTCGCCATTTCCTCCATCAAATTGCAATAACGTTCGACATTGTGATCGTCGAGCGGTGCGTCAACCTCGTCAAGTACACAAATCGGTGCGGGACTGGTCAAAAATACTGCAAATATCAGAGCCATAGCCGTCAAGGCTTGTTCGCCCCCGGACAATAATGTCATGGTTTGCGGTTTTTTCCCCGGAGGTCGTGCCAAAATCTCCACGCCGGCATCCAGCGGATCATCTGACTCGATCAGTTGCAGCTCGGCCGTACCACCGCCAAAAAGATGGTGATAGAGACGTTGGAACTCTTCATTCACTCTGGTAAAAGCTGAAAGCAGACGTTCCCGTCCTTCGTGATTGAGATTGACAATTGCAAGCCGTAACTTTTTGATTGCTTCAACCACATCGTCGCGTTCATCGGTGATGGAATCAAATCGCGAACGCAGCTCTTTTTCTTCCTCGTCGGCACGCAGATTGACTGCTCCCAATCGTTCGCGTTCGATACGCAATCGCTCGAGTTTATGGTCAAGTGTTTCAATGTCGGGCATTTCTCCTTCCAGAGAAAACCCTGCCAGACGGAATGTTTCATGTGGTGGGCAGTTCAAAGCTTCGCCAATTCTTGCTTCAATATCTTTGCGGCGATCGACCGCTGCATTAAGCCGCTCTTCGGCGCGTGCACGTTCCTCGCGGCTTGTAGACAATTTGGCAAAGGCTTCCGAAGTCTGTTTATCAAGCGTTGTCTGGATCGATTCCGCCTCGGCCAAGCGATCCATAATTTCATGTCCGTCCTGTTCTGTTTTAGCAATAGCATCAAGCAGTTTTTGGCGCTTTTCCTCTATTCCTTCCGGCGTCTCGGCCAATTGTTCTGCTTCAGCCATTGCTTCTTCGCGACGGGCTTTTAAAGACTTTATCTGTTTTTTTGCGTTTTCGATGCGGTTCTGCCAGTTTTTCCGTTCCGAACCGATAACTTCAAGCCTGCGTATGCGAGCACTCGCGTTTTGCTTCCAATTTTGAAGTTTAGCCAATGCTTCCGAAACCATTTTCCGCTCAGAAGAAATTTTTTCTGAAAAAATTTTCAGTTTTTCTTCAATAGAGGTGATATCGGGCAATTTCTCTTGTTCGCTCGAAACAGCTTCCAGTTTTCTGGCGTTTCCGGCTTTCTCCTGTCCAAGATTTAAAGCATTCTCTTCCAGCGCAGAAAGACGCAAACGATGTTCGGAATGTTCGCGTTCAATTCTCGTATAGACCTGTCGAGCTTCCTCACATTTGTCGCGAAAGGAGCGTAATTTTGCCCGTATTTCACGTTCATAGAGCTGTGCATCTCCCGCTTTCTTTGACAATTGGGCGAGTTTTGCTTCCGCTTTGCCCAACGCTGTTTTCGCCTCATCGACAAGATGTGACAAAACTTGCAGTCGATTTTTTTGAGCCAAACGTTGTGCACTTGCTGTAGGCGCATCGGCTCGTGCTATTAATCCATCCCAACGCCAGACAGCTCCATGGCGGCTTACCAGTTTTTGCCCAACTTTTAATTCCGGCTGTAGCCGTTCGCCTTCTTCCTCGTCTACGACACCGATCTGGGCAAGTGCTTCAGTCAGTTCCTCGGGAGCTTTTACAAAATCGGCCAATGGCTTGACACCATTTGGAAGAGTCTGACGATCATATTTACCTTTATAACCGCTCCAGAAAAGCGGGGCGTTCTCGTTGAGTGAACCTTCAAGGTCATCACCCAAGGCTGCCCCCAGTGCAATTTCCAAGCCGTTGTCTACAGTAATTTCATCAACCACTGGCGGAAATTCTCCGCTGATCGAGCTATTCAGGAGCTGTTCGAGAGTACGTGCTTCTGTTGTGAGGGCATTTAATTGATCGCGACAATCGGAAACCGCGGGACGGGCAGCATTTTCTTCTTCCCGCGCTTTTTCAGTATCAAGTTCGCATGTCTGTAGCAGTTCTTCATTTTCTGCAAGTTGCGCTTCTGCTTCAGCTAATGCAGTCCGCGCCGCGCCGATCTTGTCTGAAGAATTAAGCTCTGCCTTCAAAATTTCGATCTGCTGTTTGACCTCGGCAATCGTTTCGTCAAGTCGCTCGCCGCGTTTCGTAAAGTCGGTAATCTGGTCAAGAATTCTTGCTTTTTCTGCCCTGGCCTCAGCCTGCGCTTTGGTGAGCTCGCCTGCCTCGGCTTCACTATTATTCAATCGGCTCTGTTGCTCTTCATAAAAAACATTAAGCTCTATTTCGGTTTCCTGCTGGTTTTCCGCTTCAAGCTTCAACGTCTCTTCTTCGTCAACCAGCCTTTCCAGACTTTGTTCATTGTCTTTTGCAAGTTGTTCTTCGCGAGCAATGTCGGAGTCAAGTTGTTCAAGACGGCGCATCAGATCCAATTGCCGTTGACGATTACGATTTTTTTCCTCATCAAGTTGCTTCAGTTCAAGACTCAACCTCTGATAGGCAGCCGAGGCTCTGGCTGCTTCCTCTCGCAAGGGAGGAAGTTTATTTTTGCTTTCTTCCTGTGCTTTTTCGGCACGCATATGCGCCTGAGCTTTTTCTGCGACAAGCATCGTCGCACTATTGAGTATCGTCGTTGCTTCGACTTCTTGTGTTTTGTTTTCAGACCAGCGCAAATAGAAGAGCCCGGCTTCGGCCTGCCTGATTTCTGCCGAAAGAGCTTTGAAGCGATTTGCCTGTCGCGACTGGCGCTTCAAACTTTCAATCCGCGATGAAAGATCTCCTACAACATCTTCAAGTCTATCAAGATTTGATTCCGCCGCTTTCAGACGTAATTCTGCTTCATGACGGCGCGAATGAAGGCCCGAAATACCTGCCGCTTCTTCCAACAAAGCACGGCGCGCCTGCGGTTTTGCCTGTATAAGCTCGCCAATACGGCCCTGACCGACCATAGAAGGAGAACGCGCACCTGTTGACTGGTCAGCAAACAATAACTGAACATCTTTCGCCCGCACTTCTTTGCCATTGATTCGGTATATAGAACCTGAATCTCTCTCGATGCGGCGAGAAACCTGTAATTCATCTGCATCATTAAAAGCCGCTGGAGCGCTGCGATCGGTATTATCAAGAAACAACGTTACTTCAGCAAAATTACGGGGTGGGCGTGTTGCAGAACCGGAAAAAATCACGTCATCCATGCCGGAAGCACGCATGTTTTTGTATGAATTCTCTCCCATGACCCAGCGAAGAGATTCAACAAGATTCGATTTTCCACATCCATTAGGGCCAACGACACCCGTTAGCCCACGTTCTATCACGAATTCCTGGGCTTCAACAAAGGATTTAAAACCGACCAGTCGCAGTTTCGTAAACTGCATAAACCTACCTACGAATTAGAAAAAGGATGCAGTTCATCTTCTGCATCCTTTTTATGACATATTTTTCTTATTTTAGAAAACTATCTATCACAGACGACATCTGTTCCACAGACAATGCGCCTTCATATTTCTTGCCATTGATAAAAAATGTCGGTGTTGAAGTAACGCCGAATTCTTTTCCACGTTCGAAAGAACTTTTCACTTCATCCAGAACCGACTGGTTTTTCAAACAGGCTTCCACACCATTTTCGTCAAGTCCTGCCAAAGCTGCAATCTTTTTCAAAGGAGGCAATGCATTATCGGCGGCAGCCCATTCCATTTGCCGTTCAAAAAGAACCTGTATCATCGGAAAATAACGGTCTTCCGGAACACAGCGCGCGAGCATATAGCCGGCCTGAGCCCTTGCATCATAAGCGAATTCCCGGAATACCAGACGTGCCTTGCCGGTTTTAATGTATTTGTCACGAATAGACGGCAATGTTTCTCTATAGAAATCTCCACAATGGGAACATGTGAGCGATGCATATTCCACAATTGTTACCGGCGCATCTGCGTTACCGTCCACCATTTCTTTGCCTTTGCCTGGTTCCAGCAGTTTTGCCATATCAACTGTTCCGTCAGACTTGACCTCGACTGTTTTGGTTTCCGCAGGTTTATTATCCGCACCAAAAGAAGGCAAAATAGCAAAACAGGTCGTTGCAGCCAAACCGAAAGCGGCGGCAAAACAACGGAGACGTCGACTGTTTTTCGTATTAAGCATAATATTACCTTTTCTTTTTATTTCGTTCAAACTTGAAACTCGCTATCCTGAAGGCAAGCTTTAGTATTTTTATAAGTCATAGACCAATAATTGTCTTGAGCTAATTATTAAATTTTTTGTCACCAACAGAATGTTTCTGTGCGAAAATAGAAAGCCCCAAATCTTTCAAAGAATTGCGCAGTGCATCACTTTCTATCCGGCTTGTAAGTTCGTCAATCTGCTTGCGATCATTGTCGTCGACCGGAAGAGGCTGCGAGCGGACAACTTCCTCTTTTTTAATCATATGTTGTTCTATTTTTATACGATTGATTGCGACAAAACCGAAAAATGCATTTATCCGTTGGAGAACCTCATTTGTTTCATGGGTTAAAATCATCGCCGCGTAAGCTTCGCAACCGACTACAAGAGTTGCCGGTTTATACGGATCATCGACGCTCGCGCGCCGTGCCCATATGATTTTCAAAGGCAATGTGCTATCAGCAATATCCTCACCGACAAGAAGTGGCCAATTTGTCATAAGTTCAAGGCTGAGACCCGTTTTTTTACGTAAAATGGGATCAAGCAATTTTGAACTTGTTTCAGCAAGTGAAGAAAAATGTCGTTTTTTCGGTTTCCACCCCATTATTTGCCCTGATAATATTTAAACCAGTCAACGAATTTTGCCATGCCTTCCCTGATCGACATTGTCGGATGAAAATCCAAATCTTTTTCAGCCCGTGAAATATCGGCATAGGTTTTTTCAACATCCGCTGGCGGCATAGGACAAAGTTCGGTAATCGCTTTTTTCCCTGTTGCCTCTTCGATAGCTGCAACAAATTCCAATAGTTGAACCGGTTGATTATTGCCAAGATTATAGATATCGGCCACTTTTTCCGGTTCATTTATAATGTTTTGTACCACAGACGTAACGCCACGCACAATATCGTCAATAAAGGTAAAATCACGTTGCATTTTACCGTAGTTAAAAAGTTTTATCGGACGGCCAGCCAGAATAGCGTCAGTAAAAAGCCAGGGCGCCATATCGGGTCTCCCCCAAGGGCCATAGACGGTAAAAAACCTTAATCCGCTTGTTTTAAGCTTGTGAACATGGGCATAGGAGCGGGCAAGTAACTCACCAGCCCTTTTTGTTGCAGCATAAACCGAAACCGGATCATCCACTCTGTCTTCTTCCGAAAAGGGTATCTTTTTGTTAGCACCATATACAGATGACGAGCTTGCATAAACAACCGGTGGACAGGACTCAAACTTCAACGCCTGTTCGAAAATTCTGACTTCACCTTCGACATTTGCACTTACATATGCAGAAGGATTTTCTATGGAGTAACGCACCCCGGCCTGTGCCGCCAAATGAACAATAACATCTACATTTTTTTCATTGCCTATAGCCTCTTCAACTTGTTCTTTATCGGCTATGTCGGCCAGAACAAAACGAAATGAAGAATTTTTGTTTATCTCCTCAAGACGCGCTTTTTTAAGCGAAACAGAATAATAATTGTTCAGGTTATCGACCCCGACAACCTCGAAACCTTGCCCCAGCAGTTCTTTTGCCGTTGAAAAACCGATGAAACCGGCAGCGCCTGTGACAATTGCTTTCATTTTTTTACCCTAGCTTGAAGTTTCAAACCGGAAGGTTGAAGCCCGTAAATGATACGACGGATATAATCCGATATGCGGAAAAACAGGGTGCCAATCCGTTTCCATTTCGGTAATCGCATAGTATGATAGGTTTTTCTTCCCTCCAAGATTGTCGAGTAATTAACTGCAAAAAAACTTACGATATTCTTGTTAGTGGAGAAAACTTTGAACCCGCTCCAACCACGTTCAAGCGCTACATCGTAAGGCAGACGCATCGGGGTCAATTTATCAATAAGTTTCTTCGCGCCCTCGCGCGTTACCATATAGGCTGCGGCGCTCCCCAACGGGCCATGCAAATATCGGCCGATAGACACTTCATCGGTAATATCCATCATTTTATGAAAAACCCGGTTACGATGATTGGCTAATTTTATGACATCCCACCCGTCGATTTCAGAGAGCTTTTCGATAAATTTGTTAAAGTCCTGATGAAATCCGACATCATCCTCGACGATGACAGCATAAGGAGACTGACCATTTGCAATAACAGACAACGCTTGAAGATGACTTAAATAGCACCCCGCTTCTCCGGGTAGAATATGCTTCCCGTGCCAACGGTGGAACCGTTTAACATCAATTTCAGGCGAATTCTGAAAATCGATCGTGCTGCCGTCAACCGCGCTTATGCGATGATAATCGAGGCCCGCCGTTTCGGCTGATTGCGCAACTTTATTGAAGCGTTCTTTCGAGCGATCAAGATTGATAATATAAACGGGAATATTCACGGTGCCCTCGACAATCAATTTACGAAAACGGGTTCAAACGGACACGGCGCCATTCTCGACCTTTGCTTTAAAAAGCGGCTGCCAAATTAACCATTCGCAGTACCGATGTAAACAATTTTGATTGTTTGACATGAGTTTGAGATATTTTATAGGCATTCATATAATAATTATAGAACCGCTATCGAAAATCTCTGTTTATCAACAATTATCCATTTCAAACGATATATGTGCCGACCGAACGCATTTATGAGATATGGATTGTTTATTGCTTTATCGTTGTTTTACAAATATTTTGGGCGTTCTAACAGTTTATCACTCACTGAAGAACTGAAGCCTCTTGCACCTTAAAAACTCTGCGCGGTTGCTTTTAATAGCCTGCCTCGCGCCCGCTATTGCCGCCACTACATATGTCGGGTAATTGTGAGGCTCTAGAGATAGATTTTTTAAAAAGGATTCCCGCTAACGCAAAAGTTAAAATGGCTGTTTGTTTGATCGGGTTATTTTTGTCAAACGTTTGCCGGCTTTCGCCTCAACAATTTTCATTCTTAAGTTGAATATTTCGCGCTACATTTTGAACAGAAGGGAAGCAATATGAAAGCGCGATAATTGTCCTGATAGCCATTTTGTAGGCCTCCAAAAATAAACGTCAGGAAAAATGAAAAAATTTTACTCAAAGGTATAGTGCCGCCGGATACTGGTTTGCCACAACCGGATGTTACCGAAACGCTTTATTTGTCTCACATAGGAAGGCTCAAAACGGAGATAGCGGCATTAGCCGCTACCTTTTCTTTTGATTTTTGAGATAAATTATGGTTGGAGAAATTCATGACAGATTTTTCCGATAAGCTACTTTTCTGGTATGATCACTATCATAGAACATTACCATGGCGAATTGCTCCGGCTGATATTTTGAAGGGAGAAAAACCTGATCCTTATCGGGTTTGGCTGTCGGAAGTGATGTTGCAACAAACCACCGTCGAAGCTGTAAAACCATATTTCAAAAAGTTTGTCACCAAATGGCCTGATATTTTTAGTCTTGCGAAAGCCGATCTCGAAGATGT
>CAMLLT010000083.1 GCA_946480935.1 uncultured Bartonella sp.
GCCTTCTTGATGAATTGTCGGTAAAACGGATATCACAGAAAAGCTCGCCGCTTGGCTGGCTTTTCGGTAAAAATAAAGATAACCACAGTGGTGTACGTGGTCTTTATATCTATGGAGAGGTCGGGCGTGGAAAAACCATGCTCATGGATCTGTTTTTTTCGTGTCTCCCTGATGGTGACAAAAGACGCGCCCATTTCAATGATTTTATGGCAGATGTCCATGACCGGATTAACTGTCACCGGCAGGCACTGACACGGGGCGAGACCAAACAGAACGACCCTATCCCTCCGGTTGCGGCAAGCCTTGCTAAAGAAGCCAAAGTCCTTTGTTTTGACGAGTTTACGGTTACCGATATTGCCGATGCCATGGTGCTATCAAGACTGTTTACAGCTTTATTCAAGGACGGTGTGACGCTTATTGCTACTTCCAATGTCGCGCCCGAAAATCTTTATAAAAACGGTCTCAACCGACAGCTATTCTTACCTTTTATCAAAATTCTCGAAGAAAATGTCGAAGTTTTCAATCTGGATGCCGATACCGATTACCGGTTGGAAAAAGCCGATCGTAAACCTGTCTATATTACGCCTTTGGGTCATAAGGCACAGGAAAAGATGGATGCTGCTTGGGCATTGATTGAACAGGGAAAAACTGCAAAATCCGAAATTGTCGAGGTTCGAGGACATCCGGTCCATGTACCGCGCGTTGTGAATGACGCTGCCCGTTTCGACTATATCGATCTTTGTGCCATCCCGTTGGCAGCTTCCGACTATCTCGCTTTGTCAGAACGTTATCATACATTTTTCATCGACAATGTGCCAATTATGGACGATGAACATCGTAACGAGACAAAACGTTTTATTCTATTGATTGATACGCTTTATGATCGTCATATCAGATTGTTTATTTCGGCGGCGGCAACCCCCGATAAACTTTATCAGGGAAAGAACCAGACGACCGAGACATTCGAGTTCGAACGCACTGCATCACGTCTTTTTGAAATGCAAAGTCAGGAATATTTGGCCAATTGGACCGAAAAAGAAGGCAAATAGAGCCAAAAAACCGGTAAACACGTTTAAATTGTGTCAATTTGACGCACAAAAGTGAAGAAAAATTGACGTTTACGTAAAGTGAAGTCAATATAACCAATTGATTTTATTAGCTTTAGATAAATCTATTGTAATTTTCGGCGATTCAGCCTATCGACGTAAGAGGTGTAGGTTCTACGGCTGTGCTTTTGTCGCAGGTCGAATCTATACGGGAGTATTAACAAACCCGATTTTTTATTCGGGCTTTCAAGCCGGATAAAAATGAGGGGCGTTTTGATCATGTCGGCGAGGAGCAAATCTGCTTTATTTTTCCGACAGTATTTTTAGGGAAGAAACCAGAATGGCACGCAATAAAATAGCTCTCATCGGTTCAGGGATGATTGGGGGCACATTAGCACACTTGATCGGATTAAAAGAACTTGGCGACGTTGTCTTGTTCGATATTGCCGAAGGTGTGCCGCAGGGTAAAGGTCTTGATATTGCCGAATCTTCACCGGTTGAAGGTTTCGACGCCAAATATACCGGCGCCAATAGCTATGCGGCTATCGAAGGCGCCGACGTTATAATCGTCACCGCAGGTGTTCCCCGTAAACCCGGAATGAGCCGTGACGATCTTCTCGGGATCAACCTCAAAGTTATGGAACAGGTTGGCGCCGGAATTAAGAAATACGCTCCCGACGCTTTTGTTATCTGCATCACCAATCCGCTTGATGCGATGGTCTGGGCTTTGCAGAAGTTTTCAGGTTTGCCGGCGAATAAAGTTGTTGGCATGGCTGGCGTTCTCGACTCGGCACGGTTCCGTTATTTCCTCGCTGAAGAATTCAAGGTTTCGGTTGATGATGTAACGGCTTTTGTTCTGGGTGGCCACGGTGATTCGATGGTGCCGCTTGCCCGTTATTCGACAGTTGCCGGTATTCCTTTACCCGATCTTGTCAAAATGGGTTGGACAACCGAGGCAAAGCTCGAAAAAATTATTCAGCGTACCCGCGATGGCGGTGCAGAAATTGTTGGTTTGTTGAAAACCGGTTCGGCTTATTATGCTCCGGCAGCATCGGCCGTTTCGATGGCTGAAGCTTATCTGAAAGATAAAAAGCGTGTTGTACCGGTTGCTGCGCATCTTTCCGGCCAGTACGGCGTTAAAGACACATATGTCGGTGTTCCTGTTGTTTTGGGCGCTGGCGGTGTTGAACGCGTTATCGAAATTGAACTTGATAAGAAAGAAAAGGAAGCTTTTGATAAATCTGTTCATGCTGTTCATGGACTTTGTGAAGCTTGCTTAAAACTTGCACCAAACTTGAAATAAGTGGGGGTCACCCCACTTTTTCATTCACTTAAGTCGGATATACCGATTTTCCGGGACCGGACTTTCGGCCCACAATAGAAAAGGAAAAATGAATGAATATCCATGAATATCAGGCCAAGCGTCTGCTTCATGAATATGGCGCACCGATTGCAAACGGTGTTGCTGTCTATTCTGTAGAGCAGGCAGAGGAATGGGCAAAAAAATTGCCTGGACCGCTTTATGTCGTTAAAAGCCAGATTCACGCTGGTGGTCGCGGCAAGGGTAAGTTTAAAGAACTTGGTCCCGATGCTAAAGGTGGCGTCCGTCTTGCAAAATCGGTTGAGGAAGTTGTTGCCAATGTCAAAGAAATGCTTGGCAAAACTCTCGTCACCAAGCAGACAGGCCCGGCCGGAAAACAGGTAAATCGTCTTTATATCGAAGATGGTGCCGATATTGAACGCGAACTTTATCTGTCAATCCTTGTTGACCGTACGGTCGGACAGATTGCCTTTGTCGTTTCGACAGAAGGTGGTATGGATATTGAAACCGTTGCTCATGACACACCGGAAAAAATTCTCACTCTTCCGATTGATCCGGATAAGGGTGTTACTGCTGAAGACAGCGCAAAACTTTGCGATGCTCTGAAGCTTGACGGTGTTGCTCGTGAAGACGGATTGAAACTTTTCCCGATTCTTTACAAAGCTTTTGTCGAAAAAGACATGAGCCTTCTTGAAATCAACCCGCTGATCGTCATGAAAAACGGTCATTTGCGCTTGCTCGACTCGAAGGTATCGTTCGACAATAATGCACTTTTCCGCCACCCCGACATTGCCGAGTTGCGGGATACTTCCGAGGAAGATCCGAAGGAAATCGAAGCTTCCAAACATGATCTTGCCTATATTGCTCTTGATGGCAATATCGGTTGTATGGTCAACGGCGCCGGCCTTGCTATGGCAACGATGGATATCATCAAGCTTTATGGTGGCGAACCGGCAAACTTTCTTGATGTTGGTGGTGGTGCTTCCAAGGAACGCGTGACTGCCGCTTTCAAGATTATTACAGCCGATCCGCACGTTCAGGGCATATTGGTGAACATTTTCGGCGGCATTATGCGCTGTGATGTTATTGCCGAAGGTGTTCTGGCTGCGGTCAAGGAAGTCGGTTTGAAAGTGCCTCTGGTTGTCCGTCTTGAAGGCACGAATGTTGATAAGGGTAAAGCTCTTATTAATGAAAGTGGTCTGAATGTCATCTCGGCGGATGATCTTGACGATGCCGCCAAGAAAATTGTTGCAGCCGTGAAGGGAGCTTGAAGTCATGTCGATTCTTATCAACAAGGATACAAAAGTTCTCGTGCAGGGGTTGACCGGTAAAACCGGTACCTTCCATACCGAGCAGGCGCTTGCCTATCATGGAACCAAAATGGTGGGTGGTGTGAACCCGAAAAAAGGCGGCGAAACCTGGCATGGCTCCAATGGTGAAGAACTGCCTATTTTTGCAACAGTTGCGGAAGGCAAAGATAAGACCGGTGCCGACGCATCGGTGATCTATGTGCCGCCTGCAGGTGCTGCTGCTGCAATCATGGAAGCGATTGATGCCGAAATTGGCCTTATTGTTTGTATCACGGAAGGTATTCCGGTTCTCGATATGGTCAAGGTCAAGGCAAAATTGAGAAAATCGAAGTCGCGCCTTATCGGCCCGAACTGCCCCGGTGTTCTCACGCCTGATGAATGTAAAATCGGCATTATGCCCGGTTCGATCTTCAAAAAAGGTTCGGTCGGTGTTGTATCGCGCTCGGGCACTTTGACTTATGAAGCTGTTTATCAAACAACAGTCGAAGGTTTGGGCCAAACAACAGCCGTCGGCATTGGTGGCGATCCGGTCAAGGGTACCGAATTTATCGACGTACTCGAGATGTTCCTTGCAGATGACGAAACCAAGTCGATCGTTATGATCGGTGAAATTGGCGGTTCTGCCGAGGAAGACGCTTCCCAATTCCTGATTGATGAAGCCAAAAAAGGGCGCAAAAAACCGGTTGTCGGTTTTATCGCAGGTCGTACAGCGCCCAAGGGCCGTACAATGGGTCATGCCGGTGCTGTGATTTCCGGTGGCAAAGGTGGAGCAGAAGACAAGATCGCTGCTATGGAAGCAGCCGGTATTCGTGTTTCTCCCTCGCCCGCACAAATCGGCAAGACCCTCGTCGAGGTTCTCAAAGGTTGATAGTAAAAAGCCACCCGGGCGACTGGTTCGGGTGGCTTGATTTTTTTAACAGAAGCGAATGCTTCTTCAACACCAATTCGTAGGGTGTTCCCGCGGATATTAAGGAGACGGAACAGGTGTTCCGGCAGAATATATGGCAAGGCAGGACCAGACAAACGATCTTTTTGAACAAACTTCGTTTTTATATGGTGGCAATGCTGACTATATAGATCAGCTTTATGCCGAATATGAGAAAAATCCCGCTGGCGTAGATCCGCAATGGCGTGAATTTTTCGATAATTTGAAAGATAATAAGGAAGATGTGCTGAAAAATGCTGAAGGCGCATCCTGGCAGCGTGACAATTGGCCGGTAAAACCGGTAG
Organism: uncultured Bartonella sp.; assembly: GCA_946480935.1. Classification (GTDB taxonomy): domain Bacteria; phylum Pseudomonadota; class Alphaproteobacteria; order Rhizobiales; family Rhizobiaceae; genus Bartonella. Next base: position 4,908 of record CAMLLT010000083.1, read on the forward strand.
GCGAGCTGGTATCGGCTCTGGACGGTGATTGGTCCGCTGTTGAAAAACATATGGGCGACAAGCTCAAAGGCAAAGCAGCAGAAGCGGCCAAAAAAGGCGGTTCGGCTGTCAGTGATGCCGATATTATTCAGGCTACACGCGATTCAGTGCGCGCAATTATGATGATCCGCGCCTATCGTATGCGCGGCCATCTTCATGCGAAACTCGATCCGTTACAATTGCGTGAAGCACCGGAAGATTATAACGAATTGTCGCCTGAGACCTATGGTTTCACAACGGCTGACTATGATCGTAAAATATTTATCGACAATGTTCTCGGGCTTGAATATGCAACAATCCCGCAGATGTTGGAAATATTGAAAAACACCTATTGCAATACAATCGGTGTTGAATTCATGCATATTTCCGATCCGGCAGAAAAAAGCTGGATTCAGGAACGTATCGAAGGCCCGAACAATTGGGTATCGTTCACGCCTGAAGGTAAAAAGGCTATTGTCCATAAGCTCGTCGAAGCCGAGGGTTTTGAAAAGTTTCTGGATACAAAATATAAGGGCACAAAGCGTTTCGGTCTTGATGGCGGTGAATCGCTTATTCCGGCTCTTGAACAGATCATCAAGCGCGGTGGTGCTCTTGGTGTTGAAGAAATCGTTTTCGGCATGGCTCACCGCGGGCGTCTTAACGTTCTTTCGCAGGTGCTCTCGAAGCCCCATCGTGCAATCTTCCATGAATTCAAGGGCGGCTCTTATAAGCCTGATGATGTTGAAGGTTCGGGCGATGTGAAATACCACTTGGGTACGTCTTCCGATCGCGAGTTCGATGGCAACAAGGTGCATTTGTCACTTCTTGCCAACCCGTCCCACCTCGAAATTGTCGACCCTGTTGTTATCGGTAAAACCCGTGCAAAACAGGATTTGCTTGCCGGTCCAAGCCGCAGTGATCTTGTTCCGCTCAGCGAACGGGCAAAAGTTATGCCGGTTCTTATCCATGGTGATGCGGCTTTTGCAGGGCAAGGCGTTATTCAGGAAACATTGGGTCTTTCGGGGCTGAAAGGTTTCCGCGTTGCCGGTTCTATCCACTTCATCATCAACAACCAGATCGGCTTTACAACCAATCCGCGTTTTGGTCGTTCGACGCCTTATCCGTCAGATATTGCCAAGATGATCGACGCGCCGATTTTCCACGTCAATGGGGACGATCCGGAAGCGGTTGTTTATGTTGCCAAGGTTGCAACAGAATTCCGCATGATTTTCCATAAACCGGTTGTTATCGACATGTTCTGCTATCGCCGGTTTGGTCACAATGAAGGTGATGAACCATCCTTCACGCAGCCATTGATGTATAAAGCCATTCGTGGTCATAAAACTACTTTGGAACTTTATGGCGAGAAGCTGGAAAAAGAAGGCCTCATCAAGGCCGAAGAACTCGACCAGCAAAAGCGCGAGTGGCATGACAAACTTGAAAAAGAATTTGAAGCAGCCACTTCCTATAAGCCCAACAAGGCCGATTGGCTTGATGGCACATGGACAGGCTTGAAAGCCGCCGACAATGCCGACGATCAACGTCGTGGCGCAACCGGTGTGCCGATCAAGACACTGAAAGAAATTGGTGAGCGTCTGGTTGACATTCCGGCCGATTTCCATGTTCACAAGACCATTAAGCGCTTCCTTGATAACCGTGCAAAAATGTTTGAAACAGGTGAAGGAATCGATTGGGCAACCGGTGAAGCTTTGGCTTTCGGTTCACTCGTTATTGAAGGTGCACCGGTTCGTCTTTCCGGTGAGGATGTCGAACGTGGTACATTCAGCCAGCGTCATTCTGTTCTTTATGATCAGGAAAACGAAAACCGTTATATTCCGTTGAATAATCTCAAAAAGGGTCAGGCCATTTATGAGCCTGTCAACTCGATGCTTTCGGAAGAAGGTGTATTGGGATTTGAATATGGATATTCACTGGCACAACCGCTCGGCTTGAATTTGTGGGAAGCCCAATTCGGTGACTTTGCCAATGGTGCACAGGTTCTTTTCGACCAGTTCATCTCGTCTGGCGAACGCAAATGGTTGCGTATGAGCGGCCTTGTTTGCCTGTTGCCACATGGATTTGAAGGTCAGGGACCTGAACACTCTTCAGCCCGCCTTGAACGTTATCTGCAACTATGTGCAGAAGATAATATGCAGGTTGCCAATTGTACGACACCGGCAAATTACTTCCACATTTTGCGCCGTCAGATCAAACGCGATTTCCGCAAACCGCTGATCTTGATGACACCGAAATCCTTGTTGCGTCACAAACGCGCCATTTCTTCGTTGAGCGATATGGGAGCCGATACAACGTTCCATCGCTTATTGCTCGATGACGCTCAACAGCTCAAGGATCAGGCAATCAAGTTGCAGAAAGACAACAAGATCCGTCGTGTTGTTCTCTGCTCCGGCAAGGTTTACTACGACCTTTACGAAGAGCGCGAAAAACGCGGAATCGATGATGTCTATCTGTTGCGTGTTGAACAGCTTTACCCGTTCCCGGCCAAAGCCTTGATCACTGTTCTTTCCCGCTTCTTGCAGGCGGAAATCGTCTGGTGTCAGGAAGAGCCGAAAAATATGGGTGCCTGGTCATTTATCGAACCGTATCTTGAATGGGTACTGGCTCATATCGGTGCGAAATATCCTCGCGCCCGCTATGCCGGTCGTCCTGCAAGTGCTTCGCCTGCAACCGGGCTTATGTCGCAACATCTTCAACAGCTTGCCGCGTTCCTTGAAGACGCGTTGGCTTAATTCTCAAATCACTCTGACGTATGGAAAAAAATTATGGCTAATGAAATCCGTGTTCCTACTCTGGGCGAGTCCGTTACTGAAGCAACCATTGGGAAATGGTTCAAAAAGGTTGGCGATGCTGTCGCTATGGACGAGCCCTTGGTTGAACTTGAAACTGATAAAGTGACAGTCGAGGTTCCCTCGCCTGTTGCAGGAAAATTGACTGAAATCGTTGCCAAAGAAGGTGACAATGTCGAAGTTGGTGCGCTTCTCGGCTCGATCGAGGCGGGCGCTGCCGGCAATGTTGCTCCGCAGCCGAAAGCTGCACAACCGGCTCCGAGTGCTCCTGCACCACAACCGGCAGCAAGTGCACCTGCAGCCGCTTCCGGCTCGATGCAGCCTGCTCCTTCAGCAGCCAAGCTCATGGCTGAAAACAATTTGTCAGCAGGTCAGGTTGACGGTTCGGGCAAGCGTGGACAGGTCCTCAAAGGCGATGTTCTTGATGCTCTTGCAAAAGGCATTTCATCGGCTGCTCCGGTTGCCGCACCGCGCGCAGCTTCCCAGCCGCAAGATGCTGCACGAGAAGAACGCGTCCGCATGACAAAATTGCGTCAAACAATCGCCCGTCGTTTGAAAGACGCACAAAACACCATGGCGATGCTCACCACTTTCAACGAAGTGGACATGTCGGCTGTTATGGATTTGCGTAAACGCTACAAAGAAATGTTCGAGAAGAAACATGGCGTCAAGCTCGGCTTCATGGGCTTCTTCACCAAGGCTGTTTGCCACGCTTTGAAAGAAGTTCCTGCTGTTAATGCCGAAATTGATGGCACCGACATTATTTACAAAAATTATGTCAATGCCGGTATTGCTGTCGGTACAGCCAAAGGCCTTGTTGTTCCTGTTGTCCGTGACGCAGACCAGCTTTCAATCGCAGGAATTGAAAAAGAAATCGGTCGCCTCGGTCGTCTGGCACGTGACGGCAAGCTTGCTGTCGCCGATATGCAGGGTGGCACATTCACCATCACCAATGGTGGCGTTTATGGTTCATTGATGTCCACACCTATCCTCAATGCTCCTCAATCGGGCATTCTGGGTATGCACGCCATCAAAGAACGTGCTGTCGTTGTCAATGGTGAGGTTGTTGCCCGTCCGATGATGTATCTGGCTCTCTCTTATGACCACCGTATCGTTGATGGTCAGGAAGCTGTTACATTCCTCGTTCGCGTTAAAGAATGCCTTGAAGATCCGGAACGTCTCGTTATTGATCTTTAAAATAGGATAGTCGTAAATGAATGCACCAGCAGCATTATTGGCCATAAGTGTCATATTGTTGTTGGTGCATATTTTTTTGCAGGCTTTTCTTACAACACGTGAGTTGGGACGAAGCTGGAACGCCGGACCAAGAGATGGCGGAGAAACACCGAAATCTGTTTATGCCGGTCGGGCAATGCGTGCGAGTGCCAATTTCCGCGAAACTTATCCGGCATTTCTGGCATTGATGTTGCTTGGTGATTTTGCACCCAATAATATCATGTTAACCGTGGCCGGTGGATCTATATGGGTCATAGCAAGAATTATCTATATTCCACTTTACCTCTCAGGTATCCCCTATATCCGCAGCATTGTCTGGCTGGTTTCCATTTTCGGATTGGTTATCATGCTTGTCGCTGCTTTCTGGAGATGATTGATGGCTCCTTATCTGGTCGAATGGTCAACATTGATGGCAGTGTTTGCAATTGCGGCAATAACACCGGGTGCCGATTTTGCATTGATTTTGCGTCAATCTCTGGTTCATGGGCGTGAGGCCGCTTTTGCGACAGCTTTCGGCATCGGAGCGGCTTTGCTCTTTCACGTGAGTTACACAATTCTGGGACTTGGATTGCTCATCTCGAAATCCCTTATTCTATTTAATGTCGTTAAGTGGCTGGGTGTTCTCTATCTTCTCTATATCGGCATTAAAAGCCTTACCTCGCGTGGTATTGCGGGTGAAAAAAACGAAAATAGGAAAAGTGAAAAAAC
>CAMLLT010000084.1 GCA_946480935.1 uncultured Bartonella sp.
GGAAGCCTTCTTTTCTCCCACGGCTTCCCGCTTTTTTTGCGCGGCCTTCTTTGTCAAACTTTTTTCAGTCGGCTTTGTTTTCAAAACTGCATTACTCTCTAGCGGCGATTTTCCCTTGGCATCATCCTCATCCTGCACAATTTTTCTTTCAATTGCTCCGCTTGAATGCGCAGCCTTCTTATCATTGCCAAGCACTTGCTGCAAAACTTCCTTTTCAAGTCTCACTCTCGTACGTGCTGCCTTTTCCTTGAGATCAGTCACTTTTTGTAACGCCTGCTTACCAAACCCTGCGGATAGGGTTACAGTCTTTTCCTTGGATTCAAGCACATTTTCCAGCGTTTCTTTTTTGAACTCTACGCTTGAACGAGCGGCCATCCCCTCATTGCCAATCACTTGCTGCACAGTTTCTTTTTCACGCCTCACTTTTGAAAGTGCTGCCTTTTCCTCGAAACCATCACTATCCTGCACAGTTTCTTTTTCAATTTTTTCCATTAAAGGCGCGGCTCTTTTTTGTTGGCGCACTTTTTTAACAACGGTTTTTTTCACGGATTTTGCTGTTTCAGGGGGTGTTGGCTTTTTGGTTCCGACCACGTCCCTTTTCCTTTTTTGGGCTGAAATTTTTTCTATCAAATGCGCCATGGGCTTGAAAGCATCCGCTACATTTTTTTGTAGCTCAAACTATTCCATCCGGATTTTTAAAAAAGCATTCAACAAACGCCTGAACAGCCAATAGCAATATTCATGAATAAAATTCTGTATTTTAAAATAATAGTTTTTAAACGGAAAACAAATTCGACAATAATCAAATAATTAAAATATCATAAAAATCATAAAACGTTTTTTATATTTATAAACGTCAACTAAACAATAGTTACAATTCTTGTTGTGCCGTATTTGTCAGTTAATATTTAGTGACACATTTTTGCAAGAAAAAAATAAATAGGAAATTTAAAAATTTATTTTCGTAAAAACGACGCGGCTTTTTCCCACTGCATTCTAAGCTTTTCGCCTGCAACTACATACTTATTCAAATTGAAATCGAGGCAGGAAAAAATAAAGCCATGAAATTCAAAAAACGCTCGAAAAAAATCGCTCGTTTCATCTCCACTTTGTCTTTTTTAGCGCCTCGACATCATTTTTTTTACTAAACCGCAGTTTTGTCTTTCCTTTCCTCATTTTTGCAGCAGCTTGGAAAAATGGATAAGAAACACATCACACAAATAGGGGTTGCAAAATGGGGAAAAACACATCCTATCATTGCTTTTTTCTGAGTTTTTGGCATAAATTCGATGTGGGAATAATATCGGATAAAAAACAATGTCTTTAGATAACAAATATATTTTTTCAAAACGCAGTAGGAAAAAGTTAGAGTTTTTGAATAAATATATTTTTTTATTTGCAATGATATTTTTATTCGGATCTCTTTTCTACCATTTTAAAAATATAGAAAATTTATTTTTTGTTTCATTCGTTTCATTATTTTTATTAGGATTAAATATGGCTTTAATGATAATAGAATTTTCTGAAAAATCGAAAGGGAAATTTTATTATTTATATATAATCACGTTTTCTATATGTATGTTATTTTCTTTTATTGTAACAATAGTATATTTTATATTGAAAAAATATACAGATATCGGTGAAATAAAATTAAGTATTTATCAAAATATATTGTTAATTAATGGTATGTATCTTCACCTATATGCTTTGGTGATAGGGATATTTTTATTGTTTTTGGATAATATTATAAATACTTTTTTATTTCCTTTTTTTTCAAATAAGCTAAAATTTGAAATTGATATAGTCAGCAATCGTTTCGCTGTGGATGTTTTAACTTACACAATATACGTTGGAACGTTGTTCGGAATAGTTGTTTACGTTTGTTTCTATTCAGGTGAAACCAACACATCGTTTTTTGCCGGAATAAATGTGACACACGTTGCTCTCGCGACTGTTGGTGTTGTGACTTTCTTTTGGGCGGCAAAGAGTGCAAAAAACAAATCGATTGAACTGGATATGACACGAACTCGTGAAGCCGGTCGCCTTTTTTCGGACGGTTCTCATTTGCTAAGTGCCCCGCATAATGACAAAAAATATGTCGGTCTCTCTTATCTGAATAAGATCGCTAGTCAAAGCGAAGGGCCGCTTCAGAAAGAAGCCATTAATTTGATGGCAGACTTTATTTTAAATGCAAACGACGTCACAACGGCTAACAAACCGAGAATACGCGCTATGGAGTATCTGAGTGACCGTTTGAAGACCGATTTTTGGGATTATGACATTGATGAGCTTATAAAGTTGTCGTCAAGCGAGTTAAAAGAAAGTAACGTGAACTATCGTTTTTCTCAGTTGAACATCGTCTATGAAAATTTCATGTTTTCTAACGAAAAAAAGTTTTTAAATTCTATTTCTTATAATAATGAGGAAAACAATGATAAAGAAAAGTGTATTATAAAAAGGCTATTTTATCGCGTTGAACGTAAATTGACAACTTATATTGAACGGAATTTTATAAATAATATCAACCGTAAATTGGTCGCTTATAATAATTGTAATTTTGAAAATTATTCGGGGCAGAATGGCATTGAAAAGATAATACTGGTTTATGCCAACAATTGTCGTTTCAAAAAATGTAAAATCGGTATTGTTAAGGGTTATTCAAAAAAGCCGAAAACATTACAGAACGTTGGTCAACAGGGTGAATTCACTCCGTTAAACAACAAATTTGAACAATGCGATTTTAGTGACTCTGACGGTTGGAATATTTTGCGCCCGTCTAACCGAATGGAAGGGGAAATCTCCGAGATAGTGGCTGAAAATGCGTTCATCAATTGCTTTTATTATTCAGGGCATGAACCCAAGGGTTTCGTTAAAGAACGCGACGGAGCGCTATTGACTGAAATAACTTCAAAAGAACAATTTGATGAACTGATCGGCAGTTCGTCGTTCATGCAATACGCCCCACCTGACGATTAAGACTAAACTATTCAAATTTTTACTTAAGCTTGAGAACGAACTGTGACTATTGGTGCAAGTCTTTTTTACAAGTTGTGGCATTCAAACAACTCAGGCCGATACCCGCCGGAGATGTGTGACGTAAAGATCACCGAAAATTTTATGCCTCAGAATAGATAACTTCCCTCATTAGAGACGAATAGTTGTTATGTCACTGAATGCCATGAAAGCGGGTTCCACATTTTCTGGAAAAAATAACCGGAGAATTTAAAAATTATTTTTGTAAAAACCAGCGCGGCTTTTTCCCCGCTGCATTCTAAGCTTTTCGCCTGCACCCGCACTCCTATTCAAATAGAGACAGAGCATTTGAAATTAAAATAGAGATTATGAATTCAAAAGAACTCGCTAAAAATGCGTGCTTTTTCCTGCACTTTATTTTTTTAGCCTTCCTTTCGAGATTCATCTATTACCACTGAACTCCGTTTTTGCCGCTCTTTCCTCATTTTCGCGGAAGCTTGCAACAATAGACAAGCAAACACATCACACAAATAGCGGTTGCAAAAAGGGGAAAACCACATCCTAACATTGCTTTTATCTGAATTCTTGGCATAAATCGCTAGGGTGAGAGAAGGGGAAAAAGCGAAGAATGCCTTCAGATACCAATACCGATAAACAGAACGATAATCGTGAACAAGCAAGTAAGGCAGATAAAAAATTCATTGCGTTTAAAAAGTGCATGTTCAGGTCTGGTGTTGTCCCCTTAATTGCGGCGATAGCTCTCTCTCTTCCGAATTATTTTGCGTGTGAAAAAGGTGACAATGTTGTTGGTGCAGTCATTTTCTTATTTGTCGTTGCGGCAGACATACTGATTTTGCTTCCCGCAATCATCACGAAAGAAACAAACTGGCCTGCGCTTCTCGGCTCGACTATTTTATGTATTGTTTTCCTTTGCCTCTCGGTTTTTTATCCCTTTCAGGACTTTCAATATAGATTGAAAGTTGTTTCCTTGGTTGCGATTGTCGCAACGCTTTTATTTGTGGCTTTGAATGGCTGGATTAATGCAGTCTTTTTCCCGTTGAAAAATGCCGATATTCACCAAAGTGTCGATTTTGCCAGCAACCGTTTTGCCGTTGATGTTTTAAACGTCACTTTAATTCTCGGCACATTGTTCGGGACAATTGCTTTTCTCTATTTTTATCCGGATAAAGACAATTCAACCTTTTTCGGTGGCATTGATATTAAAAATGTAGCGCTGGCTGCAGCCGGTCTTGTTACCTTTTTCTGGGCTGCCAAAGCAACAAAAAACAAATCAATCGAGCTTGAAGAAAAGAGGCAGGATGGCAAACGTCACGACAATGAAATCGCAATGGCAAAACAACGTGATACTGCCCAGCTTATCGCCGAAGCATCAAAACTTTTAAGTAGCGAAAGCGATGCGCAAAAATATGCAGGTCTTTCCTTATTGAATGCAGTTGCAAGTGATCCTGAAGGGCCTCTCAGAAAAGAAGCATTCGATATTATATCAGATTTCATCACGGGTGCTACTGACGTCGCGATAGCAAATAAAGTACGAATGCGAGCGATTCATTATGCCGATGATTTGGTTGGAAATAGTCCTGATATATTTATTATCAATGATTTTATACAGATATCAAGCCTAAACGATGGAAGAGAATATTTAAATAATATTGGAATTAATAATTTATATGCTGTTTATATCGGGTTTAGAATTTACGCGTCATCATTGCTGGGAAAAAATCAATTTAATAAACCTTATCAGTTTGCATTTATCAACTGTGTTTTGAATGGGACAAAAGACGGAACAAAGACCATAGAAATAAGCAATATATCAGCGTGGAAATGTAAATTCATGTATTGCAAGATTAAACAGCTTAATGCATCGAATTTTGTTAGGTTGTATGATTGCTCAACGGAAAGATATATTAATATAGAATATGTACCCAATCAATATTTGGATAATGGAAATTTCAATACAAATAGATTTGAGGAATGTGATTTTAGCGATTGTTTATCATGGGATGAAGTTAAATTTTGGCTAGAATTTAAAAGTGGATTGAAAGATGCTTTTGACCGGAGTTATTATTATTCAGGTCACAAACCACCAGGTTATTATAAAGAACAAAATGGTGATTTATTGATTGAGATTACTTCAAAAGAATAATTTTTTCGGCTGTTCGGAAGCTCCATTTTGATCCCTTACTCTCCACCTGCCGATAAAAAATAAACGCAAACAATCACGTGCGCGTAAAGATAATTGATTTTTCATCAAAGTTTAAATCACTGCCACCTCCATCAACCCGAGGTGGGCGGTAACTTGCCTGCTTTCGCTTTTCCCGTCATTGCAGCGTGATAAATCGTGCAAGGTATAGAAGAAAAGGCAGGGGAGTGCCTGCCTTTTGGAAATAGCGTTGCAAGTCGGGATAAAAGAAGCAGTCCAGACTTCCAATTTGACGGGCAACGCACCGCATAAATTGCAAGCCGAGTTTGCTCTTTCAGGCTGTAATTTTTGCTAAAAGCAGACCCATCTACAAAGATAGTCTTTCCGTCCGCATAACAAATTGCAAAAAAATCATAAAATTCCTTCTCGCAATATGAATTTTCCGCTGCCTAAGAAAATCCCTTTGCAAAATAGAATTCTCGTTGCGCCATTAGGGTCATTAAAAATTTAATGACCTTTATTGGCAAGGAAAAAATGCCGGTTTAGCGCATTGAGCACAAGCCTTGTTGCGCCGACAAGGTGCGGCAATTCAAGATCTTCCAGCACGATATATTGCAAAGCACATATCATATGGGCGACGTAACGTCTTTCAATTGTGTTCAACCAGCTGTTAAGCCAGCGTGGCTCTGGTATTTGCACAATCAACGGAAAGGCAACTCTGTGTACTAATACTTTTGTGTGTGGGGGAGGAACTTTTGAAAAGTTTTTTGAACGCCTGTTGAGTAAAACAATTAGAAGTGTAGACAAAGCCCAATGAAGAAATGTCGCAAATTTTTTCGAGTTGTTATTCTTTGGAAAAACCGTTCAGTGACTAATGTCAGTGTAGTAACCAGAATATTGTGAATTCTTATTTCTCAATTTATAGGAAAAAATATAAATAACTAATATTATTTATCAAACGTAAAACCAACCTTAAAACATAAGAGATATCAATATATCTTCGATAATTCGTATTCAAACCGCTTTTTTATTTTTCGTCTTAGGCCACTTATTTGTTTCTGTATTGATTTCCCGAAATCATCAAATATTTTAGATGCTCGCTTTGCATAAGTGTTAAAAGTCCAATTATTATAATCACGGTTTTTTTCAAAAAACCGTTCTACGTTACCAAATGATTGATATAAGTTCTCAAAATTGTATATTTTTAATATATCGGACATCGACTTATCACTATAACGTTTTTTTAGTGATAATGCAGTAGCTCGACACCTGTAAGTAATTTTCCGATGCAAGTTACTCATCGTTTTATCTCTTATAAATGCGTTCTTACCGTCGAAACGAAAACCGAGATATTCAAATGGTTTTGTCTTTGAATTTAGCTTATATTTCGTTGATGCTTTATGTACAATTACGCTTTGTACGGTTCCATCAAAGATAAATTCGTGGATAGCGGATTTTTCTTCTTTTATTTCTAGATGAAATTTGCTTTTGATTGTAGAACATATTGCTTTTTCAATCTGCAAGACGGAATTATAATCAAAACGTCCGATTATAAGTATGTCATCAGAATATCTGAAGTATTTTGCTTCGTATTTATTACATAGCTCATGAGCATATTTATCAAATTCAAATAAGTATAAATTCGCAAGTAAATCGGACATTGGTGCGCCCTGTGGAATACCTACTCCTGTTGTATTTTTTTGTATGAGAGAGGGGGTGCCGTCATCACCGGCAATTTTTTGTCGAAAATCTTTAACGCTGCATAACTGCCTGGGGATATTGCTGGGCTTCAATAAGTATCCCTCATAAATGATACCTCTACTATTTTTTTTATTCCCGTAAAAGCCCAAGCGCTTATAGGCACTTAACAAATCAACGAATGCATATTTTGTAACAGCTTTGAAAACATTATAATGATCATTTGGGAGTTTGTGACTAATTAACGCATCATAATAATCATCAGATAGTGTATTGATTTGCTTGCCGTCTGAACAGTCTTTTTTCAGTTCTTGATTTTTTAGTAATTCCAACCAGGCGTTGTAGAGCAATTTATGATTTATATTTTCAAAAAAATTGCTAATGTCTAGGGAAATCGTGAAGCAATTTTTTGAGTCTCTAATGAATTTTATTGCGTCATATGCGTAGTCAATATTGCAACATCCTCGATGTGTTTTTTCATTTATTATTCGTCTGTAAGCTAAGACCGATTGTTCTAGATTTACTTTTTTTAATTTTTCTTCATAAAGAACTGAAAGCATATGCCGATAATATGAGAAAATGCAGCTATCTAAATGTGCAGCATACCGGATAGGGCGCTCCTTTATCTTTCCTTTCTCGCCCTTTTTTGAAAAAAGATTAGTGCGTTGATCATATTTTAGAAAAGGAAAGAATGCGTGTTTTGCTACCGCCTCATGATCTCTCACGATTTTGTCAATTGTAGCGAGCGAAGGTATCGCATCGAAATGTGGATACTTTTTTATTGACGGCTTCCAGTTTGCCATTTGATTTTCGAGGTACGAAAGGGGGGAAGCTAATGGTTGCATCCAATGTGTACTTCCCCCCCAACTGTAAATGCGAGCTCTTGCGAACTCTAAGCAGCAATTATATTAAGTCGAAAGACTTAAGTTGTGAACGATTGATTTCAATCGCCGCGCAACTCGGCTATTACACAACATACCTGTATATCAACCTAGAGGTTCAAATGAACATATTGTTAATATTGTCGCCATGTTCTGTTGCAAGCAGAGTTGACAACTTTAAGAGCAACTCTGACCCCTTAAAATAAGCCAGATGTTTCATAAATAGGAAATATCTACCGCAAAATCAAGGATGTTTTTATCAAAAAGGGCTTTTGAAACATCGTTGACAATTTTATTTAATTTGTTCGAATGTAAAGAAAAATCTTATAAAAATATATGAGCTAAAATATTTATTAAACATCCTTAAAACATAAAAGATAAAATTGTAACATTATATAATTAAATATATATTCGATTATATATTATTAAATTTATAAGTAATTCTAATTATAAAATATGTTATATATTATATTAAGCGATTGTAAGGAGAATAAAATTATATAACCGTATTCTATACGGAATTGTCTGCATGTTTTCAGATGTCCTTGTATACATGCACTGCCTATAAATTCAAATTAATTAGGCGCAGTTTGTTGGAGCGCTTTTTTTCGTTCTTGCAAAGCAAAAGGCCTCTTCTTAAGCTTCATCTGTCAAACTAAAGAATAGGCCTTTCTAACAAAATAGTCTTTCCGGCCGAACAACAAATAGCAACAAAATCATAAAATTCCTTCTCGCAATATGAATTTTCCGCTGCCTAAGAAAATCCGTTTGCAAAATAGAATTCCCGTTGCGCCATCAAGGTCATTAAAATTTAATGACCCTTATTGGCAAGGAAAAAATGCCGGTTCAGCGCATTGAGCACAAGCCTTGTTGCGCCGACAAGGTGCGGCAATTCAAGATCTTCCAGCACGATATATTGCAAGGCGGCATAAAGGTTATCAATTCTGTTATCGAATTGCGCTTCCTGAATGGCTTCTCTTGCAGCAAGATATTGCTTTTTTGCGCGCTTGCAAAACGCTTCATAAAGTTCGGGATTGGGCGTGCTGTTAAAATCGTCGTAATAGGCGGCAGGCGAAAGCAGTGCTTTTTTATAATTGTTATCCACCTCGATAAATTTCAGCGCTGCATTATACTGGTCTTCGCTAATGCCACCGCATTCAGGACCAGCTAAAAAAAGCCTGCCGATATAGGTGGAAGCGCGCGGGTCTTTTGCCTGTTTTTCGGAAAGGCCGGTGTGCTTTGCACGCATCAAAATAGCAAGACGGTCAATCGCCTCGCGCGGTTTTTTTGCTCGGCTGCGCCTGCCATTCGGTTCCCGTACAATACCTTCGATACGTGGCCTTCCGCGCCCGCGCTTGAGCCGGAGTTTTCCTGCCTTTGAACGGGCTTTCAATCTGATAATTTCAACTTCCTGCATGGTTAAAGCCTTTCATGATCGCTTATTATCGGGTTGTTGTTTGAAGTCTTGAGTTTGAAGTGTTGTTGTTTGAAATCTTGTGGTTCTTGCGCTTTTGAAAAAACATTGGGCTTTTCACAGATGTTCGATGTCGTCCCATACCGTCCCATAGCGTCCCATACCGTCCTATCTCGTCCCACATTGTCCCGTATTGTCTCTTGCTGTCCCATTCCGTTTCATCCGGCTTCACCAAGCGCGCATTTCTTTTGCGGGCGGGAAGCGTGTCGCCCTGTTTTTATCTTCTGTTGCTTTGTTTTCGCTTGCGGTCGTGGTTTTGTGGTCACAAGCCGGTTTGCCTTCCCGCGCCTCCGGAATTAAAACGTCGTTTTGTTCTTCTTCACCGGCTCTTAAAAGCCGCTCCACAGTGTCGATTTTCAACCATTCGGTTTTTTCAATATGTTCGCAAAAAGCGGCAAGTTCCGGCGCTGTCGGCATGAAGGTTTTGTTGA
>CAMLLT010000085.1 GCA_946480935.1 uncultured Bartonella sp.
TTTTGAGCTTGCCGATGCATCCTTATTTGCCGGAAAGCGATCAGGACAAAATTATTGGCTTGATCAGAGAATTTTGTGGCAAGTGAGAAAAGCTTTGCTATCGCCGACCGAGCGATCGGTAATAGCAATCAGGAATAAAGAAGAAGACCGGTTTCGTGCCGGTCTTTTTTTATTCTCTAAAAAATTTATCAGGCTGCAAATTCAAAAAATAGCAAATTTATCGGGCTGCAAATTTATCGGGTAACGAATTTATTCGTCTTAAAAACGTCTTTCCGATTGTTCCTATCTTTTATCCCATCTGAAAGCATAGGCGATGAGACTGCTTATTCAACAAAAGAATGGCCGTAAATTTTTGGGCGGCATTTCTTGTCTCAAGAAATGCCGATTAGCTTTATTGAATTCAGAATTTGTACAAGCTGTTCAATGAATGGATAAAAAGCAGAAGCTTGGAAAAGACCAAGCTCTTGAATAAACCGAAGTCCTGTGCCTAACGACCGGAAAGGTTTTAGAGGCAAAAATTGGCGAGGTCTCTATTGCAAAGAGGGGGGAGAGGGCATCGGCCCTCTGGAACCCTCCGTCTCAATAAGGGGGAGAGTGTTTATCCAATCTAGAAATCCCGCCTTGATGAGGGGAGCCCGGCATCGCTGCTTTAGAGAACGCCGCCTTCCATCAGAAAACGTATGATGAAGAGTAAAGCGATAATCCACGTTGCGGGGTGAACATCACGCCATTTGCCGGTAATTGTTTTCAAAATAGCATAGCTTATGAAGCCGAAGGCAAGGCCGTTGGCGATGGAATAGGTAAACGGCATCAAAAGAGCGGTGAGTGCTGCCGGAACTGCCTCGACAATGTCGTTCCAATTGATTTCGGCAAATTCACGCATCATCAGACAGGCAACAAAAATCAATGCCGGTGCGGTGGCATAGGCAGGGATTGAAAGCGCGATAGGAGCAAAAAACAGAGCCAGCAGGAAGAACACACCGACAGTGATGGCGGTAAGCCCTGTGCGCCCGCCAGCAGCAACGCCGGAAGCACTTTCAACAAAAGCGGTGGTGGAGCTTGTACCGATCAGGGAGCCTGCAAGAATGGCCGTGCTATCGGCAAACAGCGCGCGCCCGAGATTATTGGGTTTGTCGTCGGGAATAAGACCGGCGCGTTTGCCAACGCCGACAAGTGTGCCTGTAGCATCGAATATTTCAACGAGCACAAAAACCAGAAGCACATGGAAAATGCCGGTATGTAATACGCCCAAAATATCAAGCTCAAGAAAGGTCGGCGCAACAGAAGGGGGAAGCGCAATTCCGCCCGAATGAACAAGCGCTTGAAAACTCTTATAGCCGTCATCGGTAAAGATGAAAGAGAGAATGGTTACAGCGATAATACCAATCAGAATGCCGCCGCGTATTTTGAAAGCATCAAGCGCAACAATGATAAAAAGCCCGATACCGGCAAGGACCGGTCCCGCTTTGGTTACATCGCCAAGCCCCACCAGAGTGGCATCATTATTGATAACAATGCCGGCACTTTGGAACGCCACAATAGCCAGAAACATGCCGATACCGGCACCGATAGCACTGCGCAAAGACTTCGGCACACCGGCAATCAACCATTGTCTGACACCGGTTGCTGTCAATATCAGAAAAACAACACCCGAAAGGAAAACTGCTCCCAAAGCCTGTTGCCAGCTATAGCCCATAGTAATGACAACAGAATAGGCAAAAAATGCATTGAGCCCCATACCGGGCGCCATGCCGATTGGCCAATTGGCAAGCAACCCCATGATGAAAGAGCCGACTGCGGCAGCAATACAAGTCGCAACAAAAACCGCCCCCTTATCCATTCCGGCAGCGCCCAGAATAGTGGGGTTGACAGCAAGGATGTAGGACATGGTCAGAAAAGTTGTAAGACCGGCACCAATTTCAATACCGGTGCGCGTATTGTTCGCTTTCAAGTGAAATAGTTTTTCGAGCATCCTACCGATCCCTGTTAAAACCGTTTTTCAAGGCGGCTTTGCTGTTTTGTTGCCGCCACTTAAAACCCTGTTTGGGGTGCTGAACCAGCTTGCCATTTATATCATTTTGTCGGCATTAGGCTATAAGGGGGAAAGTCTTCAAAGCACAGTTATCGCCTTTGATTCACAGCTTTCTCTTTTCTCTGAAAATTTCTTTTATGTGTCGAGAGGCGAAAGGGCTGAAGCTTTAAGATCAAGTAGCGCATTTTTGCCCTTGGTGGGCTTTGGAACGAGGCTCTGTTCAGGCGGCTTTCAGCAAAAACCGCATATTCTGAAATTGTTCGGGGAAAAAATAAAAACCGCCAAATAGTCTGGTGGATGACCGTTTTCCCCATCCGATTCGTATCACCGGTTTATTGTCCATCCGCTTTCAAGAAGAGCGAGGTGATTTCAGTATCTGTCTGCAAGAAAATTTCAAGAAAGTTCTTTTGGTGAGCCTATACGCTTTACAAAACACTTTCCGGCAGAATTGTCATTGGAGAATTTTTTCGCAAGATCGGGCATCCTGTCGGGCAAGCCGGTCAGAGTTCAATTTTGTCCGGATTTTGCTGTTTTTTTACGTGTTGACTTTTTTTTACGGGAAGCGGGATTTGCAACTTTGCCGGTGTTTTGATCTGATTGTTTTTTGAGGCGGGCCAGTTCTTTTTTAATGCGTGCAGCCAGACTTTTTCTATCGTGAACTTTTTCAACAAGCTCCGGTATGGGGGAGGAGTTACCTTCGGAAATTGCTGTTTCTGCGGTAAATTTTGCAGCAGTGTTCAAAATTTCCTGCCTGAGATTTTCCATATCGGTTTTGGTGGTTTTATTTGCCAAGGCTTCCTTTTTTGCTGCCGCGACTTGTTCTTTCAAAGTTGCGACTTCATTTTCCAGTGCTTGCAACTGGTTAGTCCTGTCGGCTTCGGCGCGGCGTGCCTTCCTTTCCTGTTGCAACAGATCACGGATTTCGGCCAGTGCCTTGCCTTTATTGGCGGAAAGTGTGGCCGTAAGTTGCCGCTCGGTTTCGAGTTCTTCGGTCTGGTCTGCCAATTGTTCGGCAAGCAGTCCGGCGCGGTGTTCGGCATCACCGAGACGGAATAGCTCCTCTTTGGCTTGATCGAGCTCACGTTTCTGAGTGGCAAATTTTTCGTTGAGATGTTCGAATTTTTCATCGCGCCTTACCAGCTCAATCGCCTGTTTTGCACGTAAAAAATCCCTGTCTGCCTCGACTTCGGTGAGGGAAAGCGGTACCTCGGCGGCAATTGCCTGACGGGCAAGATAAAGCGCACGTCGCCAGATTGCCGGCGATAAAAGAATAAGAACAAAGGTTGTGGCAGCAACGCCAAGAATGAAAAACAGTACCGATTGGATAAGCATAAAATGCCTCGGGAGCCGGACAAAAGTTTAAAACGGATTCCAGGTGGCAGCCGGTGTCAGTTTCAGATAACCGATATTGACCCCCAAACGTGCGCCAACACCGGTCCTGACCGGTACCAAAAGGATGTTTCCTTTCTTAAGCACATGAAAGCCTACGCCTGCAACAAAATAAGCTGATCCCGAGATGCCTGCATAGCGTCCCCAAAGGTTATCGACGTTATCGAGCTCGTAAACCAGAATCATCAGTCGCGACCCTTGACCACCAATATCCCAGCCGATTGTCGGGCCTTGCCAGAAAACCTTATGGTCACCGACGTTTTTTGTGTAAAGCGTTCCCTCTCCATAGGTAAGGCCGCCGATAATGGCGCCGGAGCCTTCTTCACCCAGAATATAGCCATTCGGCAAACCGTATTTGGCAAACACTTTTTCAATTCCGGTTGCCATGCTACCTGCTGCATCACCAAAAAAACGGTGGCCGGAATCAATAATTTCCTGCGCCGAATAGCGCCCGTTTTGCTGCTGGGTCTGAGCTTGCGCCGGTATCAATCCGATATTTGTAAATAAAGCCAACGCAAAGAGAAGAACGACTTTACGCCACTGAATATGGATGGAACGGTTCATGTTGTTTCACCTCTTCTGGTCACTCAATGGTTTGAATCTTGACGTAAGCAAAGATCCGGTTTCTTCTGATTCTAGCGGGCAAAGTTGTTTAAATTCTTAAAAACCATAAAAACACTGAAAATGACCCGAAAGTTTTGGCCAAAAAGGCATGTTTTAAGGAAAATTGTGTGTTTTCCGGACAATCAAAAACGGAAAATTGTCCATGGAATCTTAAGGGTTTTGATTTAAGGAACGAGCAAAAGAGTATTCTGGAGTTCCAATTATTATGCCACTAGCCGTTACATTAAGCCCTGCCGATCTTGCCGCATTGTTATGCAGCCGCATTTGTCATGATCTTATTTCGCCGGTCGGGGCTATCAATAATGGGATTGAACTTTATGACGAAGCCGATGCCCAGGAAGATGCGATCGAACTTATCCGCATGTCGGCGGTCAATGCATCGTCCAAATTGCAATTTGCCCGTATTGCTTTCGGAGCCGCCGGTTCGGCAGGAAGCGAAATTGACAGTGGCGATGCCGAGACAGTGGCAAAAAATTACATGGAAAATGAAAAAGGCAATCTTGACTGGAAAGCGCCACGCCTGCTTTTGCCAAAGAACGAAGTCAAGCTTTTGCTCAATCTGGTTCTGATCGCAAATCTTTCCATTCCGCGCGGTGGTGATATTGTTGTCGAGATTGGTGAAAATGGTGGTAAACGCCTTTTCCAGTTGAAGGTAAGCGGAAAAATGTTGCGTGTGCCGCCCAAATTCCTGGAATTATATAATGGGCAAGTACCGGAAGAACCGATTGATGCCCATAGCGTCCAGTTCTATTACGCTCTTTTATTGTCGCAAATGTCGAATATGCCAATCAAAGTTCAGGCACAGCCGGAAATTATTACCTTTATAGCTGGCTGAGCGGACCGAATATAGCTGGCTGAGCGGACCGAATTTCTGACCGGAAAATCATTCCGGTCAAACAAGCCGCTGCCTGTTAAACCTTGCACAAAATACCGGAATTGACAGCAAAAGCGTTTAATTCCGTTTTCTGCCCGAATTGCACCGTCCGGTCTTTAAAAATTTTTGCCGCTTACAAAAATGGAAGAGACAAAAATGGAAGAGACAAAAATTTATCCGGTTGAAAAAGCTTTTTAAGGCCGGAACAGTTTTTTAAAGCCCGGAGGGACCAGCCGGAACCGGTTTTTTAAAATCGGGAAGGCAATTTTTTTAAGCAGAAATAAAAAGACCGGAATTGCCGGTAAAAAGACCGGAATTGCCGCCCAAAAAATTTGCCGGAACTTTTCCTGGTACGGAAAAAACTCCGGCATGATGCTTCAATTTTGAAGAGATAGAATTTCTGGAAAATCAGGCAGTTTCGCGCATCGGTTCTTCATTTGGTTCGCGCAGCACATAACCGCGTCCCCAAACCGTTTCAATATAGTTGATACCGCCTGAAACGGCATCCAGTTTTTTGCGCAATTTGCAAATGAAAACGTCGATAATTTTGAGTTCCGGTTCGTCCATGCCGCCATAGAGATGGTTCAAGAACATTTCCTTGGTCAAAGTGGTTCCTTTACGCAGTGAAAGAAGTTCAAGCATCTGGTATTCTTTGCCGGTCAAGTGAACCGGATGGCCTCCGATTTCAACTGTTTTGGCGTCAAGATTGACAACCAGATCTCCGGTTGCAATCACTGATTGGGCATGACCTTTCGAACGGCGAACAATAGCATGGATACGAGCAACCAATTCGTCTTTATGAAATGGCTTTGTCATATAATCGTCAGCACCGAAGCCCAAGCCGCGCACCTTGTCTTCGATACCACCCATGCCGGAAAGGATAAGGATTGGCGTTTTAACTTTGGAAAGGCGCAATGTGCGCAAAACCTCGTAACCGGACATATCCGGCAAATTAAGGTCCAACAATATGATATCGTAATCATAAAGTTTTCCAAGATCTACACCTTCCTCTCCAAGGTCTGTCGTGTAGACATTGAAACTTTCCGATTTGAGCATAAGCTCGATGCTTGTCGCTGTCGCGTGGTCATCTTCAATCAATAATACGCGCATATCCTATATCCCCTTTCCACTAGCCGAATCAGGCGTCATCAGAGTCCGTACAAATTGCTGCACCGACAATTGTGCAGTTAATTTAAAAAACACCATAAAATCATGATTTTAATTCAAACACGATTTTATATTTCAGCAGCGTCAGAACAATTCGTTGCCTTCTTTAACCAATTTGCACCAAAATGGTTAACAAAATATGATTCTTCTTGGCAAGAAGTTAATAAAATTTTCTGAAAAAAACGTTGTAGCCCCTTGATTCATGGATAAAAAAGCTAAACATTTATGCTTAATTTTTACTTTAAGAATTAGCTCTAACTGACTCTTTCGATTCACTCTTTTCGATTTCGAAAAAAGGTCTTTTGTTTACCGAGCTTTAAGGGACTTCCGCTATAGTGCTCAAAGACCGTAAACAAATGGTTAAGAAAGCTTGTTATCGCTGCTCCATACGGGTTTTAAGGAGCATGAGCCACCATGGAGTTTGCCATGGTCTCTTTGTGGGGGCACAAAGGGATAAACCGGTTTCCGGTCGATGTGTATGAGTATCAAGGCGTGAACATTGTTTGTTCACGGTAGTCAGGGAGTATTGCGTATGAAACCGCGTGAAAGTGTGGTTCGGTTGAAAATGTTTCAGGTGCGCGAAAAACGCCGCCAGATTTCTCAACTCGATATGATGATGAGTGAATTCGACCGTATGGCAAGCGAACTGGAAACGCAAATTGCCAATGAAGAACGCAAATCGGGCATCACCGATGTCAACCATTTTGCCTATCCCACCTTTGCACGTGCCGCCCGTCAACGACGTGAAAATCTCATCAATTCCATTCGGGATTTGCAAATCCAGAAGGCTTCCGGCGAAATGAAGCTGCATGAGCTTGAGGCCGAACTTGAACGCGCACAAGCCCTGGAAGAACGTGATGGCAAATCTCTTCCCAGTGAAGAAGTGGTATTTGTCCAAAGTCGATCAATGATCGGTTGAGGCCGTCCTTTCAAAAAGCAGAATTTTGCAAAGCGGAATTTGTCTACTTTGTTGTTAAAATAGTCAAACGCCGTCAAGACGTTGCTTAAGGCGTCAAAAGGCGTTCTGCTCACATAAAAGGTCAAAGGCCGTTTATGAAAACACCGTGAAGCCGACAATGTCGATTGAAGTCGACATTGTAAATGTAAGCTTGTCAGGGCGATAGACACGCATAAACGGGAAAAAATAGCAGATTGTCGACTATTCTTGTTTCAGGTCATAAAATGACCGGTTCATCCGGCCATTCGGCCATGGCTTGACGTGCCGACCGAACCTTGCATCGGCATGTGTTTTTGAGTTTGTAGAATTGTGTTTCCCGAAATTGCGATTGAAGTGTATTTTTGCGTGTCCCTCGCCATTTATTTTTATCGTTCACCTGTTTGTCTTTTCATCAACAAAAAGCCGGAAGGATTATTTTCCGGTTATACAATATCAAGAACACGAAAATTCAGGATTATTGGGAAATAGCCTTCCCGACAAAGAGCGGAAAACAACAATAAAAAATTTTTGCCGAACCGGAAAGGCAATGGCAAGTCATGACAAGTGATGGCAAGTGATGGTGAGGGCGCGTTACTTTATTTGCCAGCATGACGGGCAAACAGGCTGCACCAATCGGCGTGGAAGATTCGTTTTGCGGCTTGCCATTTTCAATAAGAGGTGAGCTGTCCGGTTTCAGGAAACATGTCGCGCGACAATTCATGAATTTGCCTGAATATAAAACAACCGTTTCCTTTGAAAAACAAAGGAAACGGTTGTTTTATTTACGCTTGAAGGCAAGATGGGTCATGCTTGTCAATGGCGGTATTGCTGGATACGCGTTGTACGTAAACCTGCAAGACCATGTTCATCAATCGAGCATTGCCAAGATAAAAATTCTTCCACCGTCAATGTATAACGTTGGCAGGCTTCATCCAGACTGAGCAGGCCACCTCTGACAGCGGCTACTACTTCGGCTTTGCGACGGATAACCCAGCGCCGTGTGTTGCTTGGCGGCAGGTCGGTGATCGTAAGCGGACTCCCATCTGGGCCAATAACGTATTTTACTCGTGTTCTTACTAACTCGGTCATTGTACTCTCTACTCTTATTCAAGGACCTGAGGCGACAATAACCGCGGAGCTTTAAAAAAGAGCTAAACCGCCGGAAACGGAAATTTAACAAATACACAGGCGCAAAATTGTGTTCGTTTGTAAAAATATAAAAAAATCAGTATGTTATATAAAAAATATGGCAATCAAACAAACTTGAACAAAAAACGCTACTTTATTTTTTTTTGTTTTTTTATAAACTAGGGCGTGAGTTTTTGAAAAAATGCTCGATTTATAGTCTCTTTTTCGAGACGACGGTTGTGTTGTGTATATAAAAACACGATATAGTTTAATGAACCGTCCAATGAGTTAGAAGGTGAGTTTATGTCTCTCAACAGTCTTGATCTTCCAAAACGTCCCGAGGATACACGTGTGGTTGTTGCCATGTCGGGTGGTGTCGATTCGTCCGTTGTTGCGGGATTGTTGAAAAAAGAAGGCTATGATGTTGTCGGCGTCACTCTTCAGCTTTATGATCATGGTGCGGCGACACACCGTGTCGGCTCCTGCTGTGCCGGTCAGGATATCGAGGATGCGCGGCGTGTTTCGGAAACTTTGGGTATTCCCCATTATGTGCTGGATTATGAATCCCGCTTCCGTGAAGCGGTCATCAATCCTTTTGCCGATAGCTATGCCCATGGCGAAACGCCAATTCCCTGTGTTGCCTGTAACCAGACGGTGAAATTTGCCGATTTGCTTGTGACAGCAAAAAATCTTGGTGCTGATGCTCTGGCAACGGGTCACTATATAAGAAGTCGTCCTAATGGTGCGCACCGTGCATTATATCGGCCAGTGGATGCCAATCGTGACCAGAGCTATTTCCTTTTTGCCACGACTCAGGAACAGATCGACTATTTGCGTTTTCCTTTGGGCGATCTTGCCAAACCCCATGTTCGCGAAATTGCTGCCGAAATGGGACTTTCTGTTGCATCCAAGCATGATAGTCAGGATATTTGTTTTGTACCGCAAGGGCGCTATTCGGATGTGATTGCCAAATTGCGTCCCGAGGCTGCCAATCCGGGTGAAATTGTCCATATTGACGGGCGCATTCTTGGTCGCCATGCAGGTATTGTCAATTATACCATCGGTCAACGTCGCGGCATTGGCATTGCAACCGGCGAAGCCCTTTATGTCGTCTATCTTGATGCAGAAAATTCCCGCGTCATTGTTGGTCCCAGAGAAGCACTTGAAACGCGCAAACTGTTTTTGCGGGATACCAATTGGCTTGGTGATGAAAATCTTGATGAATTTCCTGAAGAGGGAATTGAAGTTGCGGCTAAAGTACGCTCGACACGCCCGCCAAGGCCAGCCATACTCAAATATGAGGATGGCGCTCTGACGGTTGAACTATTGGAAGGTGAAACCGGCGTTGCTCCGGGGCAGGCCTGCGTTCTTTATGATAATGAAAGCAATGATGCCCGTGTTCTGGGCGG
>CAMLLT010000086.1 GCA_946480935.1 uncultured Bartonella sp.
ACAGACAAAGAAATTTCACACTGATAAATTGAAAATATCAAACTATCAAAAAGAACAAAAATAGCAGTGGCAGAAGAAATGTTACCACTGCTATTTTTTTCGACATGGATTTCGGTATGATTAAATTGAGCACCAAGGCTGATAAAACCGTTGCTATAATGAATATAACATTTGCCGCAATATCGATATGTTCAATATGAAAAATGCTGGACAGAAGATGTGTCGAGCCGATCCATGACGTTATGACAAAGCCGAAAAAGACAGCCCAAACAAGAAGTGCCAAACGCGTAAAATTCATCGGCTGCTATTTCGTCTGGCAGATCGCAAAATCGTCCAAACGCCCAATGCGATAATGATGACAAAAACCCATCGTCCTCCGCCCGAACCATCCTCTATAAATTTTTCCGGATAGATAAAACCGGCAAGACCGATAAAAATAAGAATAACGGGAGTTATACGCATCAGGCTTTTTTCTCCCATCGGCGGTCCTCGGTTTGCTGCCAGTAAGTCAATTTATGATTTTTAGCCTTATAAGTTTTCCATTGTTCGCGCGTTTGAGCCAACAGATCCTCGTCATGGCCGTCAAACATGACAACAAGTCGTTCGTAATTGTCGGGATCAGAACAGTTTGATCCTTCAAGCATGAAACGAACTTGCGAACCATTCGGATTTTCTTCCCCCACGGTCAAATAAATCGGTTGAAGATTCGGGTATTTATCTCTTTCAGTGCCGTGACCGATAAAGGAATCATCCGAATAGACCCAAAGGTAGGAATCCATTGCATCGCGCCGTTCATCACTCATAAACTGGATAGTCACTTTCCAGTCACGAGCCAGCGAACGCTCGAGAAGTCCCGGTAAGGCGTCTTCGAGCGTAGACTGTGTCAGGTGGTAGAATAGTATTTCTGCCACTTCAACCCTCATAGCTATCCTGGATAAGACGATCAAGCAAACGAACACCGAACCCCGAGCCCCAGGACTGATTGTATTCGTTTAAGGGGGACTCAATTGCTGTACCGGCGATATCAAGATGCGCCCAGGCTGTATCTCCTACAAAACGCTGTAAAAATTGCGCGGCAGTGATGGAGCCGGCGTGACGCCCACAGCTATTTCTCATGTCGGCCACTTTCGAATCGACCAATTTGTCATAAGTTTCATTCAACGGCATCCGCCAGAGTTTTTCGCCTGTTGCAAGCCCTGCCTTGATGAGGTTACGAGCCAAATCGTCCTGATTACTGAAAAGGCCGGCATGATCATTACCAAGTGCCACCATAATTGCACCGGTCAGGGTTGCGAGATCGACCATAATCTTGGGATTGAAACGTTCTTTGGTGTACCACAACGCATCCGACAGAACCAAACGGCCCTCTGCATCAGTATTAATGACCTCGATAGTCTGGCCTGACATTGATGTAACAATATCGCCCGGACGTTGGGCGTTGGCATCAGGCATATTTTCTACAAGTCCGATAACACCGACAATATTGGCTTTGGCTTTTCGAGAAGCTGCAGCCTTTAGGAGACCGGTAACGGCGGCGGCTCCCCCCATATCACCTTTCATTCCTTCCATTCCGGCACTGGATTTCAAAGAAATTCCGCCTGAATCAAAAACCACTCCTTTGCCGACGAAAGCCAAAGGACGATCTTTTGTTTTTCCGCCCTGCCACTGCATAACCGCCAGATAAGGTGGACGTTTGGAACCACGAGAAACGCCAAGAAGAGCCCCCATACCCAGTTTTTTCATATCTTTTTCGTCGAGGATTTCGACATTAACGCCAAGCTTTTCCAGCTTTTCAACTTCCTTTACAAATTCTTTGGTTCCAAGAATATTAGCTGGCTGGTTGATCAGATCACGCGCGAAGAGTACCGCGTCTGCGAGCGAATTTGCCCGTTCCAGAAGTATTTCTCCAGCTTTCTCATCTTCCAACTGAAGAGTTATCTTGCAGGATTTTGCCTTTTTTTCTTTATTTTTCAAAACGGTTTTATAGTCGTTGAACGCGTAGCTACGGAGCCTGATACCGAGAATAAAATCAAGGATGCTTTGTTCTTTCAATTTCTCTCCCGCTACTGTCAGATATATATCTGCTTCTTCGCTATCTTTCAGAGCGGCAAATGTAGCACCTCCGAGCTTCACCCAGTCATCTCCCTGAAGCCCTGCAACGTTTCCTACCCCAAGCAGCACCAGCCGATCAAAGCCCTTTTTCCCATCGCATACTTCGTCGACCAGCTCCAGCTTCTCACCTTTGAAGTGACGCACTTTCATAATTCTGTCGACAAGTGCTTTCCCAACCATTTTTTCTACTTCAAAAGCACTTTTGCCATCTTCGTTAACAAGAACGACAACAACGTTTTTTTTCGGTGCAGAAATTGTACTGCTTTCAATGACAATATTTTTTTGCATTCATAACTCCTGCCATCTGGTTACTGCAAAATATGGATTTGAAAAAATCCATAATGATCAAGTTTTTTTACGCCTTTTAACGGCAAAGTGTGACTTGTTGGCACTGAATGTATTTTTTTATCGCCTTCGCCGCAAGATAGCCCTTGCTATCTTGCAACTTATTCGGCACTTGTGGCAAAAGAAACCGTTAAGAAGCGGTTAACTATTTTTTTTTGTTTCTTGTTAGATTCGTCATGCTATCAAGGGAAAAAGAAATAGAGCTGTTCGAACATGGAACTCGGTTCCATAGACTCGTGGTTATTATGAACATCAATGATGAGGATGTATTATCCATCAATGCGCATTATTGAATTATACATCCTACGACGTGTTTTCGTTCTGTTTATGGCAGTGCTCCTCGCTGCTGTAGGAATCAGCTGGACTGTTCAGGTTCTGTCCAGAATCAATTTTTTAACCACCAGTGGTCAGACTCTTTTTACTATTCTGCAATTCTCGTCCCTTTTTATCCCCTCGGTTATCCCGCTTGTTATTCCGTTCGCTCTCGTTATAGCCGTTGCCCAGACATTATCGACAATGAACCAGGATTCGGAGCTCGTTGTCATCAATGCATCGGGAGCACCTCGCAGCACCGTCTGGAAACCGATTGTGCTGCTTGCCGTTCTTGCTGCAATATTTTCCTTTGTCATCACAAACTTCATAAGCCCGCAAGCACGTATCACAATGCGAGAAATGATGGCGACGACACATTCAGACCTGATCAATGTGTTCATACAAGAAGGAAATTTTCGTGAGCTGGCAGACAATCTTTACATGGAAATCGGAGAACGCCATGACGACGGTACCATCGGGAGGCTTTTTATAGCCGACCAGCGTGATCCGGCGACGGACCTCTATTATTACGCAATCAATGGCTCGGTTATCAGCAATGATAACGGAGATTTTCTCGTTCTCAATAATGGCGAAGTGCAAAGGCGTGACAATAAAGCCGGAACCATGTCGATTATCAAATTCGGCTCCTATACATTTAACCTGAGCGATTTCACAGCAAGTGACGGAACACCAACGATATTTCCGAAAGATCGCCCGCTGGTTTATCTTTTTCACCCCGATGCCAATGATTCCTATTATCAGAGACGGCCTTTGCAATACACTGCCGAATTGCATCGCCGCTTCACCGACTGGCTTTACCCGATTGTTTTTGCTTTGATTGCCTTGGCTGTTGCCGGCGACGCACGTTCGCAGCGTCAGGCGCGCATTTCTGCATCATTTTCTGCGATCTCCCTTTCACTTATTGTCTATGCTATCGGTTATTTTTTTGGTGACCGGTCCGATAATGATCTGGCTTACATACCGCTTCTTTACATTTTGCCGATCGGTGTTTGCGGCTTTATCCTATTTCTGTTTCTGACAAATCGTAAAATGACATTGCCCGACCAATTCGGTTACAAAATATGGAATGGTCTAAAACATTTGAAAGATAGAATTTTTCGCCATAAACAATCTGATGTAAGTGGGGGTGCATCATGATTGGCTGGACATTAGGACGGTATTTCTTTTCTCGATATGTAAAAACAACTGTCTATTTTTTGCTGGGAATTTTTGTTCTTTCTCTTTTGATCGATTTTACAATCAATGCCGGAAGACTTGCAGGTTTACCCGGTTATTCACCTTTCGGAGCGCTCGCAATATCGGCATTGCGCATTCCGTTCAATATGCAACAATTATTTCCGTTTGTAGCGTTGTTTTCCGCCATGGCAACGCTGATCTCTCTCAATAGAAAAATGGAACTTGTTGTGACCCGCTCTATAGGCGTATCGGCATGGCAATTTCTTACTCCTTTATGTTTTGGTGCTTTTTTATTCGGTCTTTTCGGTGTTGTGGTGGTTAACCCCGTTGCAGCATGGGGAACAGCGCAATCGGAAAAAATTCTTTCCCAGTGGAAAGGCAAGAATGTAGAAACACCTGTGGATAAGGAACGTGTGCCATGGTTAACGCAACGTACCGACTTCGGGCTTACAACCATAGGTACAAAATCTGTTGCGGATGGCGGGCTGACATTGATTGATGCGACTTTCGTCGAATATAACGATGATCAAACGATCAAAGACTGGCTGAATACAGCACGCGCCCACCTCGTTCAGGGTTATTGGGTACTTGAAAATGGCGGTCGATACAGAGCAGGCCATGAGCCTGAAACTTTTACAGAATTAAAGATTCCGAGCAATCTGCGGCCGGAATTTGTCGAAGAAAAATTGGCGGATCCGGCAACGATTCCGTTTTATGATTTGCCCCGCAAAATAGAGGTTGCCCGTTCATTTGGATATTCGGCCAATTCCTTCGATATGCAACTACAATCGTTAGTTGCACTTCCTGCGCTTCTTATAGCGATGACATTGATCGCGGCAACTGTTACATTGAAATTTGTGAGATTCGGTCAATCTCGCACAATGATTTTAGGTGGAATCATTGCCGGGTTCGTGCTTTATGTGGTTACGGTTCTTGTGCAAGCATTCGGTAAGGCGGCTTATGTGCCTCCGGTAATTGCTGCTTGGGTGCCGGTTGTTATTGCGTTATTTTTTGGTATATCCTTTTTGTTGCATAAAGAGGATGGCTAGGTGAGACAATTGACAAGTGGAATGAAAATTTCGAACAGCCTAAGGGCTCTGGCACTCAGCACCGCATTGGGGTGTTCTCTGGGTGTAGGTGCAATTTACGTTGCCTCTGCACAAGATTTTAGTGCCATGACAGCTACCCATAAAACTGATCCGAATGCACGCATGTTACTTTCGGCGGATGAGCTCGTTTACGATCGTGACGCTAATACCGTTACTGCCCAGGGAAATGTGCAGATTGAATATGACGGAAACCGAATCGTTGCACGCAAGGTCGTTTACAACCAGAAGACAAATCGTGTCCTAGCTGAAGGCGACGTGGAAATTGTCCAACCGGATGGTAGCAAATATTATTCGCAACAAATTGATATGACCGAAGATCTGGGGGAAGGTTTTGTTAATTCGCTCCGCGCTGAAACGCCTGACAACACCCGATTTGCTGCAGTGAGCGCTGAACGTAGTGGCGGCCAAATGACAGTATTCAACCGCGGAGCCTATACTGCCTGCGAACCCTGTTATTATAAGCCCGATAAGGATGTCCTCTGGCAGATTAAAGCGAAAAAGATCATATGGAATGGTGCGACGAAAACCATGCGTTTTGAAGACAGCCATTTCGAGTTTTTCGGCATGCCTATTGCCTGGTTCCCGGTTTTCGAGATGCCAGATCCAACAGTAAAGCGTAAAACCGGTCTTTTGACACCTAATTTCGTCTATACAAATGATCTTGGTTTTGGAGTTCGTAATTCTTATTTCTGGAATTTGGCCCCGAATTATGATTTCACGCTGTCGGCAACCGGATATACAAATCAGGGTCTATTAACGGAAGGCGAATGGCGCCACCGTCTGGAGACAGGTACATATAATATTCGTTTTGCCCATATCTATCAGGTTAATCCGGATGATTTTGACCATGGTACGATCGATAGCGTCAACGATAATCGTTATATGGTGGCAACAAAAGGTGATTTCCGCATCAATTCAAGTTGGACATATGGATGGGATATTCTTGCCCAGTCTGACAGGAATTTTAGTCGCACATACGATCTTGAGGGTTACAAGAATGATGTGTTCCGTTCGCAAGTCTATTTGAACGGACTTGCTGGCCGAAACTATTTCGATATGCGCTTTTATCATTTTGAAGTGCAAGATTCGATGCTCAAAGATAATCCGAACGAACGTTATACTCGTCAGCCATGGGTTTTACCGCGTATAGATTATTCTTTTACTCCGGACGATTCGGTCTATGGCGGTGAATTTACTTTCCATACGAATTTACAATCTATCTATCGTGATAAGGCGGATTTTGCTTTTGCCGATTGGCAAGGCCGTCCTCTTAACACCGCACGACTGGCAGGTATGTCCGGGACAGACTTCCGATTGACAACAGATGTTGAATGGAAAAGAAGTCTGATCAGTCAAGGTGGTCTGGTCTTCACGCCAATTCTGGCATTGCGTGGAGATGGTATAGGTACCGATGCGCATGGTAACTATGGTGGTTACATGCCGGACGGCAGCTATAGCAAGATGGATATAGAATCAGGCGCGTTTCGTGGTATTGCAACTGCCGGTTTGGATTTGCGTTATCCCCTGCTCTTTACTGCCGGTAATTCCACCCATGTCATTGAGCCTATCGCGCAAATTTTCATTAGAAATAATGAACAATATACCGGCCGCCTTCCCAATGAGGATGCTCAAAGCTTTGTTTTTGATGCCACCACATTGTTTGAACGCGACAAGTTTTCCGGTTATGACCGTGCAGAAGGCGGAACACGCTCGAATGTCGGCCTGAGATATTCGGGTAATTTCAATAATGGTTGGTCACTTTATGGTTTGGCTGGACAATCCTTCCAGCTTTTCGGCAAAAATTCTTTCAATGCAAAAGACTTTGTCAGCGTCGGTGCCGATTCCGGACTTGAAACTGCCCGTTCCGACTATGTTGCTATGATCGGTGCAAGCAATGAAGATGGTTTTGCTATTGCTTCACGCGGCCGTTTTGATGATGAGACCGGTTCAATCCGTCGTGGTGAAGTTGAAGCGTCACAAACCTGGAAGCGGGTATCGCTTTCATCGCAATATGCGTATATCCAGAGCCAGCCGGATTATGGTTATGCTCAGGATCGTCAAGAAGTCAGTCTTTACGGCAATTATAAATTTACTGATCATTGGTCGATTCACGCCAATTCAAGTTATGACCTCGTTTCCGATACATTTGTGAGATTGGGCACAGGTTTGAATTATCTTGATGAATGTTTTGGCTTCAATCTCGGCTATTCCCAGACACGTAACCCGTGGGAGAATGAACCCAAGCATACATTCGGCTTTCTATTGTCCTTCCGCACTGTGGCAGATATTGGTAAATCCATGTAACAATATTGCAAGTTAAAGACTGTTTTTTTGGTAAAATACTGTTTTTGTGATATTAAAATTTATAAACTTTTGGAAATAATTGGCAAAAAGTAGAAGCTGGAAACAATGAAAAAGATGAAAATACGCTCCTTGGCATTAATCATTGCGTCGATGCTCGGCGCAACTTTCTTGTCGGCTGACGCTTTTTGCGCCCCAAAGGCACCCCAAACAGAAAGTTCCGGATCAACTGCCGTTGCTGTTATCGTCAACGGTAATGCCATAACCAATTACGACATACAAAGGCGAGCAGCATTTCTTAAACTGCAGAGAAAAACCGGCAATCTTACATCTCAGGCTAAAGACGAACTCATTGAAGAGATGCTTAAACGCGTCGAGATGAAAAAGCGCAACATGGACGTCAGCGATGATGAAGTCAATAAAGCATTTTCCGGTTTTGCCGAACGAAACCATATGACTGTGGCTCAATTGACAGACATGTTAGCGAAAGCCGGTGTCACTGCGGAACATTTCAAAAATTATATTCGTGTCCAAATGGGATGGGGACGCCTTGTCAGTGCCCGCTATCGCTCGGAAGGTGGTATGGTTAGCGAGCAGGAAGCAGTCCAGCGTATGCTGAAAAATGGCGGAGTAAAGCCGACAGCTAATGAATATGAGTTGCAGCAAGTGATCTTTGTTGTTCCCAGCAATCGGCGTAGTGCGATATTGGGAAAACGGAAACAAGATGCTGAAATGTTCCGTTCGAAATTTTCCGGATGCTCAAATCTTAAGCAGCAAGCAACCGGTATGATTGATGTCACAATCCGCAATCTTGGTCGTGTCCTTGAACCACAATTGCCTGAAGAGTGGGAAAAGGCGGTCAAAGCAACACCTGCCGGTCGTATGACACCGCCGCAAGAAACACCTAGAGGTGTTGAAGCGCTAGCTGTCTGCAATATTAAAAAAGTTTCCGATGATAAGGTGGCCCAACTGGTCTTCACCGTTCAGGATAATGAAAAATCCGGAGACAAAAAAGCTGAAGATTTAAGTGCAAAATACGTCAAGGAACTGCGGGACAAAGCCCGCATTGAGAACCCCTGATGATGCCACCACTTGCGGTTAGTAGCGGTGATCCCGCCGGCATTGGATTGGAAATCGCTCTGAAGGCATGGATGTTGCGCCAATCTCGCGATGTACCACCATTTTTCATCCTTGCAGACCTGGATATGACAAATGAGACGATATCTGCGTTGAAAGTCAATGTTCCGTTGAAAATCGTTGAACCCGACGCCCTGACAAATGTCATATCGTTGTTTAATGATAATTTTCCGGTGCTTAAGCTCAATAACCGCCAGTCTGGCAAACCCGGTTATCCGTCTTCAAAAAACGCAGCCGGAATTATCGAGGCAATCGAACGGGGTGCCCACGTTGTTAACGCCCATAAAGCCTCAGCACTTGTTACCTGCCCGATAGCAAAAAATGTGCTTTATGATGCCGGTTTTCATTTCCCCGGACATACAGAATATTTGGCTGATCTAGCGAAACAGATGAACGGGAAGACATATCAACCCGTGATGATGCTTTGGGGACCAGAGCTAAAAACAATACCTGTCACAGTCCATATTGCGCTTGAAAAAGTTCCCGGTTCTCTTTCGGAAGAACTTCTGGTTAGTACCGGTCTCATAGTCGCCCATGATCTGCGTGAACGATTCGGCATAAATAATCCCAGACTTGCTATAGCCGGTCTTAACCCTCATGCAGGTGAACGCGGAGCAATGGGGAAAGAAGAAAGTACGATAATTGAACCGGCAATAGAAATATTGCGTTCCCATGGGATTGATGTTACCGGCCCTTTCCCCTCGGATACGATGTTCAACGTCAGAGCTAGAAAAAATTATGATGTCGCACTATGTATGTATCATGATCAGGCACTCATACCGGTGAAGACAATCGGCTTTGATGATACGGTGAATGTTACTTTGGGATTGCCCTTTATTCGTACTTCACCAGATCATGGGACAGCCTTTGACATAGCTGGTAAAGGGATAGCATCGCCGGACAGTTTTATTGCTGCATTAAAACTTGCTCAAACGCTTGCAAAAAATGCCCACCATCATGACAATTGACTCACTTCCACCGCTGCGGGAAATTATCGCGAAATTCGGTTTACAGGCTAAAAAATC
>CAMLLT010000087.1 GCA_946480935.1 uncultured Bartonella sp.
CCTTCCAATTTGACGCGGGCAGAAAAAAGCTCGTCAAAAACGGTTCTCAACACATGTTCGGTTACTTCATAGCAACGATCAATCGAGTGATTTCCGGGTTTGCCATCCATGAGGATTTCCGGTTCAACGATCGGAACAATCTGTGCTTCCTGACAAAGTGCGGCATAGCGTGCCAAGGCTTGAGCATTTTGTCTTACAGCACCCCATGTCGGAAATTTATTGCTATCAATAGCAATAACGCCGCGCCATTTGGCAAAACGGGCACCCAATTCATAATATTCTTTCAAGCGTCCCCGTAAACCATCAAGCCCTTCTGTAATCGTTTCATCCGGAAAACCGGCGAGCGGCTTTGCCCCTTCATCAACCTTGATACCGGGTATCGAACCGGCCTGTCTGATAATGTCGGTCAACATGCGACCATCAGAGGCTTTTTGACGAATTGTTTCATCAAAAAGAATGACACCGGAAATATATTTTTCCATAGCTTCTTTAGTCGTGAACAACATCTCACGATAGTCGCGACGGTTTTCTTCAGTCGATTCGAGATGGATCGTATCGAACCGCTTTTTTATGGTGCTTGTGCTTTCATCAGCAGCAAGCAGACCTTTTCCTCCTGCCGTCATAGCAATTGCAATATCCTCAAGACGTTCACTCATTGGGGTGGCTCCTCTTTTTTAATAGCCAGACAATAACAATTTGTATCCAAAGTGAAACGGACAAACCCCCGTTCCAATCATTTCAATATGCAAGCGGGGAAATCTGAAAAACAATTTTCCCCACTCTATTATTTTATTTCTCCAAGGCGACAATACCGGGCAATGGTTTGCCTTCCATCCATTCGAGAAATGCTCCGCCGGCTGTAGAAATATAGGTAAAATCGGCAGCAACACCGGCATGATGAAGTGCCGAAACCGTATCGCCACCGCCAGCAATGGAGGTGAGCTTCTTCTGTTTTGTGCGGGCAGCAACACGTTTGGCAACAGCAACTGTGCCTGCATCAAAAGGATGCAATTCAAAAGCGCCAAGAGGTCCATTCCAGACCAATGTTGCAGCGTCATCTATGGCCGCATTGATACGTTCGACGGAATTTTCACCAATATCGAGAATCATACCATCGGCGGGAATTGAATCGATACCATAACGATGGTTAGGCGAATTTGCTTCAAAACTTTCGGCAACGATAGCGTCAACCGGCAAAATGATTGAACAATTTTCGGTCTTTGCCTTGGTCAGAATAGCACGAGCAGTCTCACCGAGTTCATGCTCGCATAATGACTTTCCGACACTTAAACCTCTAGCGGCCAGAAATGTATTGGCCATACCGCCGCCGATAATAAGTGCATCGACCTTTTCAATCAGATTGTTGAGAAGATCAATCTTTGTAGAAACTTTCGCACCACCAACGATGGCTACCACCGGATGAGCCGGATGACCAAGCCCTTTTTCCAGTGCCTCAAGTTCCATCTGCATGGAGCGTCCGGCATAGGCTGGCAAAATATGGGCAAGCCCTTCCGTCGAAGCATGGGCACGGTGAGCGGCAGAAAACGCATCATTCACATAAATATCGCCATTTTCAGCCAGTGCTTTGGCAAATGCCGGATCGTTCTTTTCTTCGCCTTCATGGAAGCGTGTATTTTCGAAAAGAACAATATCACCGTCTTTCAGGGCATCGACAGCGGCTTTCGCTTTTTCGCCAATGCAGTCCTCGGCAAAAGCGACTGTTTTTCCTAGAACTTTTTCGACCGTCGGAACAATTTGCTTTAACGAAAATTCGGCAACAACCTTGCCTTTCGGACGCCCGAAATGGGCAAGCAAAATAACTTTTGCACCTTTTCTGCTCAATTCGGTGATGGTTGGTTTAACCCGCTCGATGCGAGTGGCATCCGTTACTTTTCCATCAGCGACTGGCACATTGAGATCAACGCGCAGAAGTACGCGCTTCGATTTTACATCAACATCATCAAGGGTGCGAAAAGCCATATTTTTCTCCAGATTTTCAAGGAACGGGCTTTTATTTCAATGTGGCCCATTCAAGTCCGTTTTATCGAAAGCCTCGGATAAACAATTCATCAAGACCTTCATTTTAATAAGAAAATGGGGGCTGATGCCCCCATTATTATTGTCAGATTGTCTTTGCGAATGCGACGGCAACATCAGCCATACGGTTGGAGAAGCCCCATTCATTGTCGTACCAGGAAAGAATACGAACGAATGTTCCATCCATAACGCGTGTTTGCTCGGTATGGAAAACCGACGAATGTGGATCATGGTTGAAATCGTGGCTGACGAGTTTTTCATCGGTATAGCCGAGGATACCCTTCAAAGGTCCATTTGCAGCTTTACGGATTTCTTCATTGATTTCTTCCGGCGTAACCGAACGCTTTGCAATAAAGGTAAAGTCGACAACCGAAACATTCGGAGTCGGAACACGGATAGCAACGCCATCAAGCTTGCCGTCAAGTTCCGGCAAAACCAGACCAACGGCCTTGGCAGCACCGGTAGATGTCGGAATCATCGACAAAGCTGCAGCGCGTGCACGGTAGAGATCTTTGTGCAATTTATCCAAAGTCGGTTGATCGCCGGTATAAGAGTGAATGGTTGTCATGAAGCCTTTTTCAATGCCAACAGTCTTGTTGAGAACATGGGCAACCGGAGCAAGGCAATTGGTGGTGCAGGATCCGTTCGAAATGACCTTATGCTCTTTTGTAAGCTTGTCATGGTTAACGCCATAGACAACCGTCAGATCAGCGCCTTTTGACGGTGCGGAAACGATAACACGCTTGGCACCCGCATCGAGATGGGCAGCAGCCTTTTCACGGGCAGTAAAAATGCCGGTGCATTCCAAGGCAATATCAATGCCAAGTTCTTTCCACGGCAATTGTTCCGGATCACGTGCAGCCGTAACCTTGATCGGCCCGCGGCCAGCGTCAATGGTATCACCTGATACTTTTACTTCATGAGGGAAACGTCCATGGACCGAATCATAGCGCAGCAGATGTGCATTTGTTTCAACAGGCCCCAAATCGTTAACTGCAACAATGTCAATATCTTTGCGACCGCTTTCAATGATTGCACGCACAACATTGCGTCCAATACGTCCAAATCCGTTGATTGCTACACGTACTGCCATATTATCTCTCCCTTTAATTGAGATATTTGAATATTAAAGCTTTGCTTCCGCCGCTGCAACGACGGCTTCGGGTGTTATCCCGAAATGTTTGTAAAGTGCGTCGATAGGACCACTCGCACCAAAACTATGCATTCCTATAAATACACCATCTCGGCCAATAAAACGATCCCATCCTTGGCGAATTGCTGCTTCAATAGCAATTTTCACAGGCGCTGTACCTATCAAAGCCGTTTGATAGGACTCTACTTGGTGCTCGAAAAGTTCAAAACAAGGGACCGACACGACTCTTGTAGGAATTCCTTTGTTTTCAAGCTCGTTGCGGGCCTTCACCGCTATTTCCACTTCAGAGCCGGATGCAAAAATCGTAACTTTTGCGTCATCACTCGCCGTCATCAATTCATAAGCGCCCAAGGCACAAAGATTATCTTCGTCATAGTTTTTACGTAAAGTTGGCAAACCCTGACGGGTCAATGCCAAAGTCGAAGGCGTTGTTTTTGACTTCAACGCCAATTGCCAACATTCGGCAGTCTCGACCACATCGGCAGGGCGAAAAACAAGATGATTGGGAATTGCCCGCAAACTTGCAAGATGTTCAACCGGTTGATGGGTGGGGCCATCTTCACCAAGGCCGATGGAATCATGGGTCATCACATAGATGACGCGAATACCCATCAATGATGAAAGCCGCATTGCCGGACGGGCATAGTCGGAAAAGCACAAGAAAGTTCCTGAATAGGGAATAATACCACCATAAAGTGACAAGCCGTTCATTATCGCGGCCATGGCATGTTCGCGAATACCGTAATGGATATAACGACCTGAAAAATCTTCCGGTGTAATATCATTGGTCTGGCTTGTTTTGGTGTTATTGGAGCCTGTCAAATCGGCCGATCCACCGATTGTTTCATCAACTGCCCCATTGATAACTTCAAGCGCCATTTGCGAGGCAACACGTGTTGCCACCTTCGGCTGGTCGGCAGCAAGTTTCTTTTTATAGTCATTAATGACGCTATCGAAATTTCCGGGCAGGTCACCGCGCATTAAACGTTCGAATTCGGCACGTTTTTGCGGATCAAGAGCTTCGAACTTTTTATCCCATTCCTGACGTTTTTTTGCAGCATTGAGACCGGCAAGCCGCCAGTTATCGAGAATCTCGGCGGGAATAACGAAAGGCTCGCTTTCCCAGCCCAGAGCTTTACGTGTCTCGGCAACTTCTTCCTTGCCGAGCGGAGAACCATGAACCTTATTGGTACCCGCTTTGTGAGGAGAGCCGAAACCGATTGTTGTCCGGCACGAAATCAATGTCGGTTTATCGGAGGTTTTGGCTTTTTCGATTGCTTTGGCAATTGCGTCCTGATCGTGCCCGTCAACCTTGATTGTATTCCATTGACAAGCTTCAAAGCGTGCACATTGGTCGGTATTATCCGAAATTGTAATCGCACCATCAATTGATATCTGGTTATTGTCCCAGAAGACGATGAGCTTGTTGAGCTTCATGTGTCCGGCAAAAGCAATGGCTTCTTGCGAAATACCTTCCATCAGGCAGCCATCACCGGCAAGCACATAAGTATAATGATCGACCAGATCTCCCCAACGCGCATTCATGATGCGCTCGCCAAGTGCCATTCCAACAGCATTGGCTATGCCCTGACCTAACGGACCGGTTGTCGTTTCAATGCCATTGATATGACGATATTCGGGATGACCGGCTGTTTTTGCACCAAGCTGACGGAAATTCTTTATCTCGTCTATTGTAACGTCTTCATATCCGGAAAGATACATGACTGAATAAAGCAACATGGAACCATGTCCTGCCGAGAGAACAAAACGGTCCCGATTAGGCCAATTCGGCTTTTTCGGATCGTGGGCTAAAAATTTTGTATAAAGCACTGTCGCAATGTCGGCGGCACCCATCGGAAGACCAGGATGCCCCGAATTTGCTTTCTCGATTGCATCGATGGAAAGAAAACGGATAGCATTGGCCATCTGGTTCTGCTTGTCATTATTTTTCATGAAAATTGGCTACTCTTTGATCGCTAGTAAATTCGGTCTAATGCTTCTTCTGACAAATATCACTTAAAC
The DNA here is from genome assembly GCA_946480935.1 of uncultured Bartonella sp. Lineage (GTDB taxonomy): Bacteria > Pseudomonadota > Alphaproteobacteria > Rhizobiales > Rhizobiaceae > Bartonella. The sequence continues at coordinate 5,213 of CAMLLT010000087.1, forward strand.
GGTGTGAGTCAATAAAATCCCACTATCACCAGCTTTGATACGGTGGATTTCTTGCCACAAGCCGAGAAGACATTTAAGAATAGTAAAAACTGAATAAAATTTGCCGGAATGATTCGTTTTTAAAACTATCTTTTACACAAAGGATCTGGAACTCGATGCCACAAGATACATCAATTCTCGATCAAGCGATCAATCGTCTGGAAAACGCTCTTAAGACGCTTGAAAATGCCGTTGTCAATGACAATAAAGATACATATGACACCAGTGAGCTCGAGGAAGAAATCCAGCGCATGAATGCAGATCGCAGCCGTCTGGCGCAAGCACTCGATACATCTGAATCGCGCGCTGAACGCCTTGAACAAGCCAATAAAGAAGTATCGCGCCGTCTTATTACTGCAATGGAAACGATACGAACAGTGGTTGACCGGTAAAGGGCAATAAATATGGCAACTGTATCAGTCACGATTGATGGAAAAACCTACCGCATGGCTTGCGATGAAGGCGAAGAAGACCATCTTGCCGGTCTTGCCCATCAGCTTGACCAATACATCAGCCATTTGAAATCGAATTTCGGCGAGATCGGAGATCATCGTCTTTCTGTTATGGCCGGCATAATGGTTATGGACGAGCTTGATGAAGCGCGTCGCCAATTAAATAGCCTGAGGCAGGAAAACGACATGTTGCGACAGGAAAATACACAGCTTACCGATGCCTGTGAACGTTACGAAACAGTCGCTGCCAAAGCAATTGATCGGGCGGCCAATCATATTGATGCTCTTGCCCGCCAACTTGTGAAAAACCAGTAAGAGCAGATATTGACCGGACATATCTTGGAGTCTTTCCCGTTGTCTCCATTGGAAATCATTTTTCCAAACGGGAAATAAAAAACCGTCCATCAAAATATCAGGATTGCAAAAGTCCGCTTTGTTTCAAAAGCTCCTCACAAATAACGGACATATAAATTAACGGCCCCAAATTAATGTGTTTTGCAACACTCCGTAAGTCATTTCTATAGTCTGATACTACACTTATTCCGGATAGTTCTTTATCACGAGCAATTTTGGGCGGACTCAGAATATTTTAAAATAAAACCGAAATTTCAGTTACGACTTTTTCTGCGAGCTTTACCGATATCCTGTTTAAAGAAAGCCTGAACCGCTTACTTTCAATGTTAGAAACTCTTCCCCCTCAAAACTCACCCTTCGTAAGAGAGGTGAAACAGAGCCGGAAAAATAATCAGCGAACATAGATTTCGGCAAAACCGGAAGAATCCGGTTCTGCCGATGAATGTCAGGATTTACCGATGATTATCTGCGTTTGCCATCTTCTTTGGCAACATAGGCAATGCGCAACATATTGGTTGCACCCGGTGTTCCAAGCGGTACACCGGCGGTTACGATAATTCTGTCACCTGGAACGCTATAGCCTTCCTGAAGTGCAATGGCAGCAGCCCTTTCGACCATATCATCAAGATTGTGCGCGTCTTCTGTGACAACACAATGAAGCCCCCAAACAAGGGCAAGGCGCCGCGCCGTTTCGGTAATGGGTGAAAGAGCAATGATGGATGGCATCGGCCGTTCGCGAGACGCACGAATACCTGTCGCACCGGAAGCCGTATAAGCAACAATGGCCGAAAGATTGAGCGTTTCGGCAATTTGCCTTGCGGCAAGCGAAATCGCATCGGCTCCTGTCGGCTCGGGAGCCGGATGTTGCGCATCAATCATCGGTTCGTAATTGGAATCCCGTTCGATCTTGCAGGCAATTTTATCCATTGTGCGCACAGCTTCTTCCGGATAGGCACCGGCCGCCGATTCAGCCGACAGCATGATAGCATCAGCCCCTTCATAAACGGCTGTTGCAACGTCCGAAACTTCAGCACGGGTTGGAACCGGTGAGGTGATCATCGATTCAAGCATCTGGGTTGCAACCACAACCGGTTTACCAGCGCGCCGACAGAGTTTGATAATATCCATCTGGATACCGGGCACCGTTTCCAACGGCATTTCAACGCCAAGATCGCCACGTGCCACCATAACAGCGTCGGATAAATCGACAATCTCGTTAATTCTGCGAACGGCTTGCGGCTTTTCGATTTTTGAAAGGATTGCCACTTTCCCTTTGGCAATTTTTCGGGCTTCGGCAATATCTTCTGGGCGTTGGATAAAGGAAAGTGCAATCCAGTCAATCGGCTGTTCAAGAACGGCAAGAAGATCTTTGTGGTCTTTTTCCGTCATTGCACCGACACCGAGCAGTGTATCCGGCAGGCTCACGCCCTTGCGATCGGAAATGTGCGTTCCGGCGACGACCTTGCATTCAATAGCGGTATGTGTGCATTTCTCAGCCAGAAGCTCGAGTTTACCGTCATCAATCAACAAACGTTCGCCCGGTTTGACCGCGTCGAATATTTCCTTGTGAGGCAAATAGACACGTGTATTGTCACCCGGAATATCTTTATTGTCGAGCGTGAAAGTCTGCCCGGCAACAAGATCAACCTTGCCTTTTGCAAATTCTCCCACACGTAATTTCGGCCCCTGCAAATCGGCAAGTATACCAATCGGGCGCCCTTGTTTTTTCTCGATATGACGTATGATTTTAACCAAAGAGCGCATTGTATCATGATCGGCATGACTCATATTGATGCGAAAAACGTCAACCCCCGCTAAAAAAAGCTTTTCGATCATTTTTTCGTCGGACGATGCAGGTCCGAGCGTAGCAACAATCTTTACTTTACGGTTACGTTTCATTTTGTGGGAGCTCCTGTAACAAGCGGCGTATTTAACGCCGGATTATTGGATGCGGGTTCTGTAAGCTGAACCATCCAGCTTGTTTGCGTACCCGTATCGATTTCTTGAAAACCGGCTTTCTGAAAGCCTCGTGCAAAGCAGTCGTTAACACCATTAATGGTAAATTCGGAATCTTTCACGCACATATTGATGGGACCATCCCAACGCCCGTGATTTTTGGCATCTTCCGCATGAAGATAATAAAAACGCGAGGATAAAGGTCCATCAATAATCGTTTTGCAACGGGTTGGACCGACAACCCACCAACCTTCGGACATCCAGCCGGCTTTTGCACGGTAGCCAATGGAAACGCCGATGGCTTCCTGAGTTGTGTTGCAGACACGGAAATCCGCCCGAGCTGCACATGAAAGAGCGAGCATGATCGCCACACCGAAGAGAATAATCCTGGTCTTTTTCAACAACATTTCTGGCACCTTCGGTTTTATTTCGTCCCGACCGCTGTTTTTTTGCACTTCATTTGTGTTTTGTGTAGTTTCGTAAAATTTGTCAATGTCAGAGATTTTCAAAACAGCCATATTATAAAGTGATGATAAAAAAATGAAACAGAAAGAAAATTTCTATTCCTTTGAAGAAATTCCCGGCAATATGGAAGCGGGGCTTGTCCTCATCTGTGACCATGCAAGCAACGCTTTGCCTGATGAATATGGCTCGCTTGGACTTCAATCTTCCGAGCTTTTCCGTCACATTGCCTATGATATAGGTGCTGAAATGCTCACAAAAGAGCTTGCAAAACGCCTTGATGCACCTGCAGTTGTCAGCCATTTCTCGAGACTTTTGATCGACCCCAACCGTGGAGAAGATGATCCGACGCTGATTATGCAATTGTCTGACGGTTCTGTGATTCCCGATAATTATCCGATGAGCGAAACCGAAAAACAACGCAGAATCGAAAACTATTATAAACCATACGATCTGGCTGTCGGGCGGTTAATCGCCGGTGTCGAGGAGGCAAGCGGTAAAAGTCCATTTGTGATTTCGGTACATTCTTTCACTCCCGTCTGGCATGGTAAAGCGCGTCCTTGGCATATCGGTCTTTTATGGGACAATGACAGACGTGCTTTCGACCCGCTATTTACCGGTTTGAACGAAATTGCCGAGCTCGAAGTTGGCGATAACGAACCCTATGACGGTGCCTTGAAAGGCGATACAATGTACCGCCATTGTACAACAAAGGGTATTGCCCACATCCTTATTGAAGTCCGACAGGATTTGATAGCAGACGAAGACGGTGTGTTAAAATGGGCAGATTATCTTCAACCGATATTTCATAAAATAAACGGGATGCCGATGATTCACATGAAACAGATTTTTCCATCACGTGCCGACTGGTAACTTTTAGAACTTGGCACTTGGCTGAAATATTGAGAGTGAAAAATTAAACCCGCCATCTTGACTCTGAGGGCAGGACTCGGACATCAACAGGAAACTGAACGATCGACTTAACGACTCGTTTGAACAC
>CAMLLT010000088.1 GCA_946480935.1 uncultured Bartonella sp.
GCGCGTGATACGGGGTTATAGAGTGCCAACACCATATCCGATTTTATTGCCGCAACCAGTCTTTTTTCGATGATTGCCCAAGGTTTCAGATTATCGGACAATGAAATAACCGCGAAATCATGCCCCAAAGGCGCTCCCAGACGTGCTGCGGCGGATTGGGCAGCCGTTATACCCGTTTCTACTTTTACTTCGACATTGTCCCAAAGTGGCGAATAGTTTTCATCGAGAGTTTCAAAAACAGCGGCTGCCATGGCGAATATTCCAGGGTCTCCCGAAGAAATCATAGCCACTCTTTTGCCCATAGCGGCAAGGTCCAACGCTTCTTTTGCCCTTGAAAGTTCTTGCCTGTTATCGCTCGGATGGAGCGTCTGATTACCCAGAAACGGCGACGCGAGTTTTATATAATAATCATAGCCGAAAATATCGGTTGCTTCTGCCAAAGCATTACGAGCAGAAAAGGTAATATTTTCGCTATTTCCAGGCCCCAGCCCGACAATTGTAAGCAGTCCGTTATTTTTGCTCTTGCGATAAATGAGCTTGGTAGACGAGCCTTTTATATCACTCCCGTTTTCATCAATAACGATTTTGAGTGAAGCATCCGTTGAATCCGTTGCAAAGGGGAGTGAACCGCTAGAAAACCACTGATGCGTTCCCACCAGCTCCACGCTTTCTCCGGCAAGAAGCGAAGAAAGAAAATTTGCAGCATCGTTTTTGTTGACAAGTTCGAGATCTTCCGGAGGGGTTAGAAGATTTAGCCCAAATCGCAAATATCCGCTTGTGGTAATTGCTGCGTGACTATCAAGAAGCTTTGCGAGATCAGAAGCGAGATCATTCGCCCCGACATTGGCTCCCAATAATGGCACAACAGAAGAGCCATCTTCGGCAATACACAAAACTGGAGGTTCACTGAATTTGTCTTTCAGAAGCGGGGCAAGAATTCGGATGAGTATACCGCTAGCACAAAAAGCAACGATCGGACGGCCGGATAGGAAAGCATCTTTTATTGAATTGGCTATGTCATCGACGATGGTAATATCGGTGCCCCCGACACGGCTTGTTCCATATATGGTTGCGTTTTTCAAAAATTTGGAAATAGCAATAGCCCGATCTTTTGAAAAATCAGAAAAAATAAAAATATCAATATGTTGAGATGAATAATTAAACAATATAATTAGCCTTTTTACCTGTCTCAGGTCTTAATTTTATGCTTTGTACCCGGTATCAATACAAGTGAGAAATATGGCGATTTTTCACTATCGGCTTCAAGGATAGGAATGATTTTCTGCTCATCCATTGTCGCTCGTTCGATATAGAGTGCGCGTTCCGTCAGGCCGGTTATTTTTAAAGCCTCTATTATTTTGGGCAAATTTCTTCCCACTTTCATAATAGCAAATGCATCGCCATTGCGGAGTTTGTCGACAAGCGCTTGTTTCTCCAAGACACCCGACAAAACAGTAAAGCTTTGATTACGGTAACACAAAGGCACCTGTAAAACAGATGCGGCTCCGAATATTGAAGAAATACCCGGGATGATTTCTGTCGGGTAGCTTTTACCCAGAAGGTCATAAAGATACATAAACGAGCTGTAAAATAGCGGATCACCTTCAGCCAAAATAACGACAGTTTTGTTATTTTTTAAATATAAATCAACCGTTTGGTATGAGTTGTTATAAAACTGATTTAACTTTTCGCGATAAAGATCGGATCGGCTGTCGGATTGCACAGTTACAGGGTAGGTGAGTGGCTGTAAATGTGCTTTTTCAGAAATCCAACATTTGGCAATTCTTAGCGCATTGCTGTTATGCGTTTCCGTTTCGTGATAGACGATAACGTCGGCCGACTGGATAGCTTTCATCCCTTTAACCGTTATAAGTTCGGGATCACCGGGTCCAACGCCAACACCTATAAGCTTTGCTCGTTTCCCGTTCATTCGCGTTCACTCGCCAAAGCGTTAATAGCAGCCGCAGCCATTGCGCTACCACCACGTCTTCCGTGGACAACAATATAGGGTATGGAAAATTGGTTTTTAGCCAAAGCTTGTTTGGATTCTTTTGCGCCGACAAATCCCACCGGACAGCCGATAATCAATTCAGGCTTTTCAAAACCTTGTTCAATGAGGTTAAGCAGGTGAAAGAGTGCTGTTGGTGCATTCCCAATTACGACAACAGAGTTTTTTATATAAGGTTTCCAAAGTTCGACTGCTGCTGCTGAACGCGTGTTTCGAATTTTTTTCGCGTGCTCTGCTACAGATTTATCTTCGAGTGTACAGATGACCTGATTATTTGCAGGTAAACGTTTTCGGGTAATTCCTTCGGCAACCATTTTAGCGTCGCATAATATTGCTGCACCATCCGCCAGCGCCTTCCTGCCGATACTGCCAGCGCCGTCAGAAAATGCGATATCTTTCACGATGTCAGTCATACCGCAAGCGTGTATAACTCTGACAACCAGCTTTTCGAGATCGGCCGGTATATTGGTGAGATCGGCTTCCGAGCGTATTGTTGCAAATGACCGGTTGTAAATTTCCTGACCGTCTCTCAAGTAATCAAGCATAGCTTCACGCCTTTTATGGTATTTTTCTATTTCTAGTTTTCAATATAGCGCATAACATCAGATATGCTCATATTCTCGCACAAAAGTTGTCCGAATTTATTTTTTCCCGTCTCATTCGTTAAATTGGCACGATAGAGGTTATAAATACCGTCTTTGACAGCCAGAATAGTGAATGGAAAAGCTACGGTTGCTACGCAGGATTTTGAACACGCGGTCAAATGAACGAGCGCTTGCGGATTGCCTGAAAAATGCTCGACGAGATATTTCCCATCACGTTGAACATTGGAAAGTGCCGAATGACAGAGAGGCGCACCGGCACAACAATAAACATAAAGTGCCGGGTTATTTTTGTCGGTTGCAAGCCCCAGTTTCGAAAGACCGTCTCTGATCGATGTTGCTTCGTCGCGACTGCAATCGGGTATGATGATCCCCTGATAATGGGTGAGGCGTATCGGCGTGTTGAGAGCGCGAATTCTGGCAAGCTCTGCGACGCCGTGCAAGGTTTTCGATTCCATTCGTCCGAGCGCGGGTCTTGCCCCCACATAAAAAAGATCTTTCTGTTTCTGCGGTAATATGCCGGTTAATGTTGACAGATCTTCATGTAATTCAGGTTTGAACAACGGTTTGGAGATATCATTGCCAAAGTGTTGATAGATTTGGGCAAGAAAATCTTTAAATCTGCCACTGACACAAAGATGTTTCATGCGACTTATTGAAGGTTCAAATTTTGTTATGGAGATGAACAATCCGAGCACATATCGTATAAATTCCAGCGCTTTTTTTTCTGTGATACTGCCAATGGCATGCGATTTGCTATTCTGCATATCGAGTGCGGAGGAAGCAAATCCGAAATTGTAAGTTTTGCCGTCAGGATGGGCTGAAAGCCAGATATCGGCTTTATGGTTCAGAACCTGTGTTGTTTCACCGCCATTTATCAGAAATGAAAATTTCGGAGACAAGGTCGCAAAGTTCTTGTCAAGCTGCAACATGGCAAGAAGCTTGTCGGCAAATTCAACCGTATTACACGACATGTCTATGTCAATGCCGGCGGTTGGTGCAACCATGACATTTCGTATGTCGTCTCCTTCCGGAGTTAACGGTCCAAGCTTGAGATCAAGAATTTTGTTGATCAATTTCTGTTGGTCGTTTTTTGCAACAGCGCGTATTTGTACATTTGCTCGTGTTGTAAGTTCGACATAGCCACGCGAAAAAGTTTCTGCGGCATCTGCTATGCCGTCAATTTGTTGGCTCGTCAAACGGCCCAACGGAAGTTTTATTCGGCAAATACCGCCATCATTGGCTAGCGGCATACGAAACAATCCCGGACAGGCAAATCGTCTATCCTGAACTGCCTTGATTTTGCGTTCATTTTCTGTAGGTGCGGCGGTAATCATTTTGCTTGCTCTCGGAGTGGGCAGATTCTAATAAAGCTAAATAGGGACAAATAGCTTACCGATCAACGTGAATGAACAAAAAACCTTGGTTGACAATTATTGGTATTGGAGATGATGGCTGGAGTGGCCTTACGCTGCGCCAACAAAATGCTATAACGGCGGCTTCCTATATATATGGTGGCAAAAGACACCTTGGTTTTTTGCCTGAAAATTTGTCGGCGAAATTAATTCCTTGGCCGTCACCTTTTTCAAAAGGCGTAGACGGGATATTGTCGTTAAAAGGGCAAAATGTTGTTGCGCTGGTGAGTGGTGACCCTATGTTTTTCGGAGCCGGAGCAACTTTACTGCGAAAAATACCCGTAGCCGAGGTATTGGTTCTTCCGCACCCGTCGTCGTTTTCATTGGCCGCATCCCATCTCGGCTGGGCATTGCAAGACACAGTCTGTCTTTCAATCAATGGCCGTCCTATTCGTTCGATAATCGGTCAATTGCAGAACAATAAACGGCTGATTATTCTGTCGGAAAACAATAATAGCCCGTCAGAGCTTGCGAAACTTTTAGTAGATTATGGTTTTGGTGCAAGCGAAATGACAGTCATGGAACACCTGGGCGGTGAGAAACAGCGCATTCGCTCTCGAAAGGCTGATAAATTTGATCTCAATGATTGCGAAAATCTCAATCTGGTAACGGTTGAATGCCACGCCGATAGTGCAGATGCCGGATTTAGTTTGTGTTCAGGATTGCCCGATGACGCCTTTTTCACAGACGGTCAGCTCACCAAACAGGACGTCAGGGCAGTTACTATGGCGCATCTTGCTCCGAAATTTGGCGAAGTGTTGTGGGATGTTGGAGCCGGTAGCGGCTCGATTTCGATTGAATGGTTGCGTGCCGCCAGAGGAACACGTGCTTATGCAATTGAAAAAAAAGAGAGTAGACAAAATACAATTATAAAAAATGCCGATCACTTTGGAGTTATCGGTCTCTCACTCATAAAAGGTGAAGCGCCGTTCTGTCTGGATGGCCTTGAAAGCCCCGATGCAATATTTATTGGTGGCGGTTTTACCCATCCCGATTTGTTTGACCGCTGTTGGAAAAGTTTGAAGTCCGGTGGAAGGCTGGTTGTCAATGCTGTAACGCTTGAAACCAATGCCATACTTGCAGAACAATCCAAAAAAGTTAATGCGCGCCTCATTCATCTTGCCTTTGCAGAAGCTGTTCCTTTGGGAAATTTCCACGTATGGCGCAATACGCTTCCGATAACCATGATGATTGCTCGAAAAACCTGAACTGTTTAACATATTATGCTACTTAAAGCTGTGGGCGCGGTTGTAGTTACGGATTGACAATTGGTGGTTTTTTGTTCGATATGAACAAAATAGAATTTTATGCGGTTCGAAATATAGGTATAAGAACAATGACAGAACGATCGCAGCACCTGCAGGATCTCTTCCTGAATGCAGTACGTAAACAGAAGATTTCTCTTACAATCTTTTTGGTAAATGGCGTCAAACTTACCGGCATAGTAACATCGTTCGACAATTTTTGCGTGTTGCTGCGACGTGACGGGCATTCACAGCTCGTTTACAAACATGCGATATCGACCATAATGCCTAGTCAACCGGTTCAGATGCTGGATGAAGATGAGGACATTGAATAGCTTCTCCGGGAATAATTTCTCGGGGGAATGGCTCCTCGGGCATTTTTTAAAAAAGGAATTTTCGGTTGAAACTTCAAAAAAGAGTTTTCGGTTGAAAAAGTTTTCTTGTCAAAAAATCTGGTCTTTTAGCTTTACGGGCTTTTCACTTCCCGGTCTTTCCACTTTTATGTCGAGTTTTGTGGTTAGCTTGTCATGATGGATGATCATGACAAGGCTCACAAACTGATTTCAAGACAAACAGTTGAAACACGAGCAATTGTTATTGTCCCCGTCATATATGATCGGGAGAATTCAAAGAAAAATTATGAAGCATCATCGCGCACGCGTATTGATGAAGCTGTAGGGCTTGCCGAAGCCATCCGGTTGGATGTTGTTGAAAAAATATCCGTTAATATCGAAAAACCGCGTCCGGCAACGCTGTTAGGTCAGGGAAAAGTCGAAGAAATCGGCAAGATTGTCTCTGATGAAAAAATCGACCTTGCGGTCATGGACTCTTCCCTGACACCGATCCAGCAGAGAAATCTTGAAAAAGCCTGGAACTGCAAAGTTATTGATCGCACAGCTCTTATTCTCGAGATTTTTGGTGATAGGGCAAGAACAAAAGAAGGTGTCCTTCAGGTCGAACTTGCCCACCTCAATTATCAAAAGGGTCGATTGGTCAGAAGTTGGACCCACTTGGAAAGACAGCGCGGTGGTAGCGGCTTTCTCGGCGGACCTGGTGAAACACAGATTGAAGCTGACCGGCGCATTTTGCAGTCAAAAATTGTCCGCATCAAGCGCGAGCTTGAAACAGTTGTCAGAACAAGAGCACTCCATAGAGCTAAAAGAAAAAAGGTTCCTTATCCGGTTATAGCACTTGTCGGTTATACCAATGCCGGCAAATCTACATTATTCAATCGTTTGACGGGCGCGGATGTGTTGGCCAAGGACATGCTCTTTGCAACACTTGACCCGACATTGCGTAAGGTAATTCTGCCACACGAACAGACAGTTATGTTGTCGGATACGGTTGGATTCATTTCCGATCTTCCAACCCATCTCATTGCCGCATTCAGGGCAACATTGGAAGAGGTTGTCGAAGCCGATCTTATTCTTCATGTGCGTGATATGTCGGATGTCGAAAACCATGCGCATGCGCAGGATGTCTTGAATATCTTATCAAGTCTTGGTGTAGATATAGATGATCCCGATCGCATTATAGAAGTCTGGAACAAGGTCGATTTGCTCGATGATGTGTCATTGGCTGCTTTGAAGGATTCTGCCCGTGCTTCTCTCACACCGGTTGTGGCTGTTTCTGCTCTAACCGGCAAAGGTGTTGACAAACTCCTCGCGATTATTGAAAAACGAATATCTGGCGAAATGATCAAACGGCAAATTGTTCTCAAGCCGGATGAATACGGTCTTCTTGATTGGCTTTACAAGAATGGTGAGGTCCTCAAAAAGACATCTAAAGATGACGGTTCGGTTATTGTTTCGGCAAATCTAACCGGACAGGCGAATGATCGCTTCGATAATATCATTAAAACAAAACATTCGGACTAACCGATATTTATCTCCGGAGGGAAATGCAAATGGCTTTTTATCGGCTTGATGGTATAGATCCCGTTATTGAAGATAGTTCAGCAAGCTGGGTTGCGGAAAGTGCCGAAATTATCGGAAAGGTTGTTTTGAAGCCGCGCTCCAGTGTTTGGTTCGGAAGCGTTTTGCGTGGGGACAATGAAACAATTACTATCGGTGAGGGAACAAATATTCAGGATCTGACAATGGTTCACACCGATGCCGGTATCGAAGTGTCGATTGGCAAAAATTGTACCATTGGTCATAAAGTCATCCTTCACGGTTGCACCATTGGAGATACAAGTTTGATCGGGATGGGCGCCATTATTATGAACCACGCAGTTATTGGCGAAGAGTCGATCGTGGGAGCCGGTGCATTGGTCACTCAAGGAAAACAGTTTCCGAGCCGGTCACTTATTGTTGGCAATCCGGCACGTTTTGTCAGAAATTTGACCGATGAGGAAATCGAAGGCATCAAAAAATCTGCTTCACATTATTATGACAATGCACAAAGATTCAAATATAATCTGGTGCCTCTGTCTTTGCCGGAGCAATGATAGGTTCATTAACGAGACGCTACTGTTCAACTATTCCATTTTCTTCATACAACAAGAAGAATAACAATAATGAAGTTTTTGCCAGACAAATTCTTAACTGCGCTGATTGTGGCAATCATCATTGCCAGCATCGCCCCAATATCCGGAAAAGCGGCGGATTGGTTTTCGTTGCTTACCCAGATTTTCGTCGGATTACTATTCTTTCTGCACGGAGCAAAATTACCTTGGCAAGCTGTTCTAGCCGGTATTGTTCACTGGCGACTGCATTTGACAGTGTTTCTTGCGACATTTGTTCTTTTTCCGATTTTGGGTGTTTTGGCAGGTGTTATCGTTCCGGGGTTGAAAGAGTCTGCTTTCTATGCGGGTATTCTCTATTTGTGCGTCTTGCCTTCAACAGTCCAATCGTCGATAGCTTTCACGTCCATTGCGGGTGGTAATATTCCTGCTGCAATTGTTTCGGCTTCAGCCTCGAACATATTTGGCATGTTTTTGACGCCGCTTCTCGTCGGATTGTTGTTTTCCGCAGGCGGTGGCAAAGCAACAATATCGGCAACGGCATTTGAAAGCATTCTGGTGCAATTGCTTATTCCGTTTGTGCTCGGTCAACTTTGCCAACGCTTTATCGGAAATTTTATAGTGCGGCACAAATCCTTGACTTCAATCGTCGACAGAGGGTCAATTATTCTGGTTGTCTATCTTGCGTTTAGCGAAGCAACCACAAGCGGATTGTGGCATACCACAAGCTGGCACGATCTGATTGTGATGATTATTATCGACGTGGTTTTGCTAGCGATTGTATTGACAGTCACGTGGTATGGCTCAAAATTGTTAGGCTTCGACGAGAAAGACTGTATAACAATTACTTTTTGCGGTTCGAAAAAAAGCCTCGCAAGTGGCGCACCAATGGCAAATGCCATTTTTGCAGGCTCGGGTGGGGCAATCGGCGCAATTGTCTTGCCACTTATGTTATTTCACCAGATACAATTGATGGTATGTACGATTATTGCCCGTCATTTATCGGAAAGAAGAAAACAAAGTGGCACAGACGAATAAAGCCAAATTGGAACATTTTTATAACCTCGGGCTTTCTCTTGAAAAACAGGGGAAATTTGATGAAGCAGCGGCAGCATATCGACGGGCATTGGAGGTGGATCCCGAAGATTATGGCGGGATTGGAGTGAGACTTGCTTCTATCAATCGTGGAGCAACACCGAAGACCGCTCCAAAAGCCTATGTCGCAACTTTATTCGATCAAAATGCCGATATGTTCGATTATATTCTGGTTGATCAATTGGGCTATGACGTACCATTGCAGTTGCGTGAACAATTATTAGCAGCTTTTCCAGACTCGAAATTTGATAGGATGCTCGATCTTGGCTGCGGAACAGGACTTTCGGCTGATGCACTTGATGATCTCGCAAGTGACAAGACCGGTGTCGATCTTTCCGAAAATATGATCGAAATTGCACATGAAAAAGGTGATTATCAACATCTGTTTGTGGGCGATGCCGTGGAATTTGTTACACGCTCTGTCGAACAGTGGGATTTGATTGTCGCTACCGACGTTCTGCCCTATATGGGGGACATCGGATTGTTTTTTGACAAAGTTGCTGAACGTCTTGCCCAACATGGAGTTTTCGGATTTTCAACCGAAACACTTTCCGATAACGAATTTAACGGACTGGACTATAAAGTTGGACCTCATCAACGTTTTGCCCACAACGAGGATTATATCAGGAATGAATTGGCAAAACACA
>CAMLLT010000089.1 GCA_946480935.1 uncultured Bartonella sp.
AGAATCACATCGGCATTTTGTAAGCCGTCCGGCAATTGGCCGTCATCATGATCCATCGTGTAATCCAACGCCTCGATGCGTTTAAAATAATCCGCATTCAGCTCGTGCTGGGCACTGGCGCGCCGGTTTGCCGGCAACCGCAAAAATGAATGGAATGCTTTGAAAACCGGATCAAGAACAGAAACCGAAGGTACACCCATTTTTTCACATGCCGAATGCAGTAAATGCGCAATTTTTTCATCCACTATCGTATAAAGCACAATTCCAGGGTTCTGGTTGATCTGGCTGATCACTTCCTGCAACTGGGCTTCATTGCGAATAAGCGGATAAACATGTTCGATAGCGTGCGCTTCCACATATTGGGAAGCAACTGCACGCCCTGCCGAGAGGAGAGTCTCTCCGGTCGCATCAGAAATCATATATAAATGAAAGTCCAATTTTTCTTTTGTCACAGGATTCACAGGCCCTTGTTGATAGATGTGCAAAGAGACAACCATTTTATGCACACCAAAAAAATGTGAGGATAACTCGATGATGTTATACACAAGCCAAGTCATTGTGGGAAATTCAAAAGCAGGTAATTGAATTATGGGGAAAACTTTCTGTTTTAGAATTTTAGCGGCTTTGCGATTTTTATTTCTTAATTCGCAGAAAGCTCTTGTTTTTATGTATCAAATTAAAATTAATCAGATAAACATAAAGTTCCTGTAAACTATTTTTTCCGGCTTGCAAAAATCTCGCCAATTCTGTGGATAAAAAAAGGTTAACAAATAATTAACAAAAAACACAGACTCTAAGAATCAGAATCCCAGATTCAAAATAATTTCTTTCTTGAAACCCTCCTTTGGAAAAGCCAACATAAGCCATGACAAAAAAAGTTCTTGAAGTATTGAGTGGTAAAACAGTATCCCCCCCACCAGTTTGGTTAATGAGACAAGCTGGAAGGTTTTTGCCCGAATATCGTGAAGTGAGGGAAAAAGCGGGAAGCTTTCTTGATCTTTGCTATAATCCTCAACTCGCTTTTGAAGTCACAATGCAACCGATCAGACGATTCGGTTTTGATGCAGCAATTCTCTTTTCGGATATACTCGTTGTTCCCCATGCTTTAGGAAGGAATTTACGTTTTGAAGAAAAGAAGGGACCAATTCTCGATCCTTTATCGGTAAACGACATTGAAAATTTAAATGCCGAAAAGGCTCAGGAAAAGTTAGCACCGAGTTTTGAAACTCTCTCTCTTCTCAAAAACGCTTTACCTCACAATACAACGCTAATTGGATTTTGTGGTGCACCCTGGACTGTTGCAACCTATATGATTGCCGGACACGGCACTCCGGATCAGGCTCCCGCGAGATTGTTCGGCTTCAATCATCCCGAAGCAATGAAATCTCTTCTTGAACTTCTTGCCGATGTTTCGGCTGACTATCTTGTCAATCAGGTCAAATCGGGAGCTGAAGTTTTACAGATTTTTGATTCCTGGGCTGGTGTTCTTGATGAACAGAGTTTTGATGAATATGTTATTTACCCGATAAAGAGGATGGTTCAGCGTATCAGACGCGTCTTTCCAACAGTTCCTATAATCGGTTTTCCAAAAGGTGCCGGTGCGCTTTATGAGAGCTTTTCCAGAAAAACCGGCGTCACAGCTATAAGCCTTGACTGGTCTGTTCCTCTTTCTTTTGCAAAAAGACTACAAAAAATAACACCTGTACAAGGAAATCTTGATCCATTGCGGCTGGTTTCGGGTGGTACTGCTCTTGAAAAAGGAATAGAGACTATTCTGGAAAATCTAGGGAATGGACCCTTGGTTTTTAATTTGGGGCATGGAATAACACCACAAACGCCTATCAAAAACGTCGAAAGACTGGTCAAACTGGTGAGGAATTTTAACAAATGACGAATTCTAAAACGCACATGACAACGGGGACAATCTGGCTTCGCGCCATCGTTTCACTATTGATTGTCGTGGTTGTTTTATGGGGATTGTTTCACGTGAATCCAGATAAATATCCGGAATCGACTTTGTGGATTAAATCTTTTCATGTGATTGCTATTATCTGCTGGATGGCCGGCATGTTTTATCTGCCGCGCTTGTTTGTCTATCATTGTCAGGCAGAAGTAGGTTCCAGGCAATCCGAAACGTTCAAAATAATGGAAAGAAGATTGTTGCGGGCCATTATCAATCCTGCGATGATTGCTTCGTGGATTACGGGGCTCTGGTTGGCATGGGAGGTTTATTCCCTTCAGGGTGGTTGGCTGCATCTAAAACTTCTCGTTGTGGTTATTCTATCCGGCTATCATGGATTGTTATCACGCGGGGTTCGCCATTTTGCCGAGGATAGAAATAATTTTTCCGAAAAGACATGGCGTATTTTGAATGAAGTGCCCACGGTACTCATGATCATTGCTGTTATTGACGTCATTGTAAAACCGTTCTGAGTGAAAATGGCTTGATTTCTTTAGACAAGGGGGGTAGATGGATTTTACCCTCCTTTTTTATTTTCCAAAGTTTCTGAATAAGGCACTTTTTCAAGGAAAATATTTTTCCATAATCACAAGAGTTTATATTGGATGCAGAATATTCAACAGATGAAACTACAAGAGCTGAAAAGCAAAACACCGGTTGAACTTGTAGCTTTTGCCGAAACACTGGAAGTCGAAAACGCTTCGTTGATGCGCAAACAGGAATTGATGTTTGCTATTTTGAAAAAGCTTGCCCTTCAGGATGTTGAAATTATCGGTGAAGGTGTTCTGGAAGTTTTGCTGGATGGCTTCGGATTTTTACGTTCGGCCGATGCCAATTATCTTCCGGGTCCCGATGACATTTATCTGTCACCCTCGCAAATCCGGCGGTTTTCATTAAAAACCGGCGATACTGTCGAAGGGCCAATACGCAGTCCTAAAGAGGGTGAACGTTATTTTGCACTGTTAAAAATCAATACGATCAATTTTGAAGATCCCGAGAAGATCCGTCATAAAATCCACTTTGATAATTTGACCCCTCTCTATCCGAACGAGAGGTTAAAGATGGAATTAAGTGACCCGACAAATAAAGATATGTCGGCAAGGGTCATTGATCTCATTTCACCTTTGGGTAAAGGACAGCGTGCACTGATTGTTGCACCGCCAAGAACCGGTAAGACAGTTCTTCTGCAAAACATCGCCCATTCGATTACAGCCAATCATCCGGAATGTTTTCTGATCGTGTTGCTTATAGATGAACGTCCGGAAGAAGTGACGGATATGCAACGTTCCGTGAAAGGTGAAGTTGTTTCTTCAACATTTGACGAACCGGCATCCCGCCATGTTCAAGTTGCCGAGATGGTCATTGAAAAAGCAAAGCGCCTTGTTGAACAGGGGCGCGATGTGGTCATTCTTCTCGATTCGATCACTCGTCTTGGTCGTGCTTATAATACGGTTGTTCCTTCATCAGGTAAGGTATTGACGGGCGGTGTCGACGCCAATGCTCTGCAACGCCCCAAGCGCTTTTTCGGTGCAGCCCGTAACATTGAAGAAGGCGGTTCGCTCACGATTATCGCTACGGCGTTGATTGATACCGGAAGCCGTATGGATGAAGTCATTTTCGAAGAGTTCAAGGGAACCGGTAACTCTGAAATTGTGCTCGACCGGAAAGTGGCCGATAAACGGATTTTCCCGGCAATGGATATTTTGAAATCCGGAACCCGCAAGGAAGATTTGTTGGTTTCCCGTCAGGATTTGCAGAAAATATTTGTTTTGCGTCGTATTTTGGCGCCGATGGGCACAACCGATGCAATCGAATTTTTGATCGACAAATTGAAACAGACAAAAACCAATGCAGAATTTTTCGACTCGATGAATACCTGATCGGAGAATATCTGATCTCGGTACACTCGAACGGGGACGTTCCCGGTCGGATAATGTCTGATAGGTGTTTTTCAAAAAAATACATGTGTAGCTTTACCCGTCCGGAAATTTTTTCGGGCGGTTTTTATTTTTTAACAGGCCAAACAAAAGTTTAAAGCAAAGCTGAAAGAATTTTTTCCAGAAAATGGATGGTCTCATCTATTTCAAATGGCTTATAGAACATTTGTCGAATTGTAGAACTTTTGCCCGTTCAAAATGAAGCAGTGGAGACTGTAAGGCACATTCCATAACGAGGATACGACTATGGATACTATTTTTGCTTTATCAAGCGGAAAACTTCCTTCGGGGGTAGCGGTCATCCGCGTTTCGGGAGATATGACTAGAGCAATCGTTAAGACAGTGCTCGGTAGACTTCCGACCCCCCGCCTTATGACTTATGGAAAGCTTGTATCCCGAGACGGTGACTTTCTCGATAGTGCACTGACAGTGTTTTTTCCCTCACCACATAGTTTTACCGGTGAAGATTGTGCGGAATTTCATCTTCACGGGGGAAGGGCCGTTGTTGATCGGTTTTTGGATGAACTTGCGAAGTTCAATTTATGTCGGCTT
Source organism: uncultured Bartonella sp. (assembly GCA_946480935.1). Lineage (GTDB taxonomy): Bacteria > Pseudomonadota > Alphaproteobacteria > Rhizobiales > Rhizobiaceae > Bartonella. The sequence continues at coordinate 4,450 of CAMLLT010000089.1, forward strand.
GCAGAACCGGGTGAATTTTCAAGACGTGCATTTATTAATGGCAAGCTTGATTTGACGGAAGCAGAAGGACTGGCCGACTTAATCGAAGCAGAAACCGAAAGCCAAAGAAGACTGGCCATAATGGGAGCAAGTGGTAAACTTGCGACAGTTTATCGGCAATGGCGAAACGATCTTATCAAAGCGCGCGCCATGATTGAGGCCGAGCTTGATTTTTCCGATGAAGAAGATGTTCCGGGTTCAGTCAGCGACATTGTTTGGGATAATTTACGAGATTTAAGCCGTTCAATCGCTGAATTTGTCGAGAAAAGTGAACGCGCAGCCTCCATGCGTGATGGTATAAAAATTGTCATAGCAGGAGCACCAAATGCTGGAAAATCCAGTATTATCAATCGGTTAACAGGTTTTGATGTGGCAATTGTTACCGATGAAGCCGGCACGACACGGGACGCTTTGGAAACGCGTATTGTGATTGATGGATATCAAATTCTATTGACCGATACAGCCGGATTACGAGAGACAGACAACAAGGTTGAAAAACTTGGTATCGAGGTTGCCTATAATCGGCTGAAAGACGCCGATCTTGTTTTGCTGGTTGATGACTTATCAAACCCAATTGCAATTGAACTTCCGGAAACGAACGCAGAAATTTGGCATGTGGGAAATAAAGTTGATTTGGCAAAAGGGTCATTAGAAAAATGGCCAATCCAGTTTTCCACCAAAACGGGTGAAGGATTTGATTCTTTTGTAAAAGCGATTGCTTCTTTCTGCTCGAGTTTTTCATTTGATGTTGGAGAAGTGGTCACTGCGCGAAAAAGGCAATTAACGCTTTTGAAAACAGCGATTTCCGAAATTGATCACGCCATTCGCTATGAAGACCGCGATTTATCGCTAAGAGCAGAACATTTGCGACTTGCTGCAGATTCACTGGGTCGTATTACCGGTGATATTGATGTTGAAGATATTTTGGATGTGATTTTTTCTCAGTTTTGCATAGGTAAATGAGTTTTTCAAAAAAATCGAAGGCTATTTTTCGGCAAAATTGATTCACGTGAAACAGTAAAATAATGATTCACGTGAAACATTTTGAAAATTAAATGTTCAATCTTCGAAAATAATGATTCACGTGAAACATCTCATATGTTAGAGAACTATTAATTGGTTAGAAGTTCTCCGAATAAGGTGTTTCTTCTATTGTTTCACGTGAAACGCGATTAAGATAACGGTGTTGATAGAAATTGACTGATAAATTTGACGTAATTGTTGTTGGGGGCGGACATGCCGGTTGCGAAGCAGCTTCTGCAGCAGCTCGCACAGGTGCAAAAACTGCACTCGTCACCCACCATTTTGCTTCAATTGGAACAATGTCTTGTAATCCTGCAATTGGTGGCCTCGGAAAAGGCCATCTTGTGAGAGAAATTGATGCACTCGACGGGCTGATGGGTCGTGCAGCAGATGAAGCCGGAATCCAGTTTCGTTTGCTTAACAGGAGAAAAGGACCAGCCGTTAGGGGGCCGCGAACACAGGCAGACCGAAAACTATACAAAAAAGCTATGCAAAAGTTGATTTCGGAACAGCCAAATCTCACTGTTATAGAAGATGAAGTTATTGATCTTATTGTGAAAAATAACACTGTCGCGGGTGTCCTATGTAAAACTCACGGAAAGCTCGAAGCCGGCGCAGTGGTTTTGACGACAGGTACATTTTTGCGCGGGCTTATTCATATTGGTGAAAAAACATGGCCTGCGGGGAGAATGGGAGAAGAGCCGAGCAATCTTCTTGGTGAACGACTTGGACAATATGGTATCCGATTAGGGCGATTAAAAACCGGTACCCCTTCTCGGTTAAGTAAAAAGACAATAGATTGGGACAATCTTCCAAAGCAGACTGCTGACGAGGATCCCGTACCATTTTCATTTTTAACCGATACAATTTGCCAACCGCAAATTGACTGCGCGGTTACACGAACAAATCACAAAACCCACCAAATCATAAAAGATAATATTCATCGTTCGGCGATGTATTCCGGCGCTATTAAAGGTATTGGTCCGAGATATTGTCCTTCGATTGAAGATAAAATTGTAAAATTCGGAGAGCGTGACGGCCATCAGATATTTCTGGAACCGGAAGGACTGGATGACGATACGGTCTATCCAAATGGTATATCCACATCTCTGCCTGAAGAAGTTCAACTCGATTTTATCAAAACCATTGAAGGGTTGGAACACGCCAAGGTGTTGCAGCCGGGCTATGCAATTGAATATGACTTTGTCGACCCGCGCCAGCTTTATGCAACGTTGGAATTGAAAGCACTTCCCGGCTTGTTTCTGGCCGGTCAGATCAATGGAACGACAGGGTATGAAGAGGCAGGAGCACAAGGTTTACTTGCAGGATTGAATGCTGCAAACAGAGCTTCAGGCAAAGATCAAATCACAATCAGCCGTTCAACGGCCTATATTGGTGTTATGGTGGACGATCTGATTACACGCGGTGTCAGTGAACCCTATCGTATGTTTACCTCTCGTGCCGAATTCCGCTTGTCTTTAAGGGCGGATAATGCCGATGAGAGGCTGACACCATTGGGATTAAAATGGGGAATTGTCGGCTCGTTACGTCATCAACATTTTGAACATAAGCAAGATTTATTGAATAAAGCCCGTGAACTTTGTCAATCGGTAGAAATTACCCCGAACGAGGCTACGGAAAAAGGGTTGCAGATAAAACATGATGGAATTCGCCGCAATGCTTATGATTTGCTGGCTTATCCGGAAATGTCACTTTCCCGCTTAAGCAATATTTGGCCTATTCTTGGTGAGATTGATAAAAAAACGGCTGAAACATTGGAGATAGAGGCTCAATACGCTGTTTATCTAGATCGACAAGCTCAGGATATTGCCAATCTTCGACGGGACGAACGGTTGCGCATTCCGGCAGAACTGGATATTGACGTGATTTCAGGTCTGTCTAACGAACTCAAAGGAAAAATCCGTCAGCGCGCGCCTCAATCAATCGCCGAGGCGCAAAAAATTGACGGAATGACTCCGGCAGCTTTGTCTCTCATTATTACTCATATTCAGCGCTTGAACCGTGAAAACAGGAGAAGCGCCTGATGACGGAATGGGTGGAAGAAAAATATCTGACGTTAAAGGAAATTGTGCCTTCTGTTTCACGTGAAACAGCGGCCAGTTTGATGGCTTTTGAAGAAGCTGTCAAAAAGTGGCAAACGCATATCAATCTGATTGCGAATGCTACTTTGCCCGAGCTTTGGACCCGACATATATTGGATAGTGCGCAGATAGCAGCGCTTCAACCACAAGCAAAAAATTGGTGTGACATTGGTTCGGGTGGCGGTTTTCCCGGAATTGTAACGGCAATTCTTTTGAAAGAACAAAGCGGTTTCCACATTGATCTCGTCGAAAGTAATAGCAAAAAGGCAGCATTTTTAAGAAGTGTCAGCGCCGAATTCAATTTGCCTGCCACCGTCCATACATGTCGCATTGAAACCAGTTACATTCATATTAAAAAACCGGAAATTATCACGTCACGCGCTTTGGCATCACTCGGGAAGCTCTTTGAACTAACGCTTCCATGGTTTGAACAAGGTGCGACTGCCCTATTCCAGAAAGGGCGTGATTATAAAAAAGAAATGGCCGAAGCAGAGAAAAGCTGGACATTCAATTCGGTAATTCATCAAAGTAAAATTGATCGTCAATCCGTTATTCTTGAAATTAGCAAGATCAATCCACGTAAGGGGTGAGAAAAATGAGCGAAACACGCATTATCGCCATTGCAAATCAGAAAGGTGGTGTTGGTAAAACAACGACTGCCATAAACCTCGCTACAGCACTTGCGGCAATTGGAGAAACTGTGCTGGTTATGGATATTGATCCTCAGGGAAATGCCAGTACCGGTCTTGGGATCGATCGTGATCAACGTCTACTTTCTTCTTATGATGTTATTGTTTCGGGCACATCGGTTAATGACGCTGCATTGGAAACGGAAGTTCCCAATCTTTATGTCGTCCCCTCAACCCTTGATCTTCTTGGAATAGAAATGGAAATTGCACCGGCAAATGACCGTATTCAGAGACTGCAAAATGCATTGCGAAAAAATCCGAGAGTGACTGAAAAATTTTCATATATCCTGATTGATTGCCCCCCTTCTCTCAATCTTTTGACGCTCAATGCAATGGGTGCGGCCAATTCTGTTCTCGTACCTTTGCAATGCGAGTTTCTGGCTCTTGAAGGATTAAGTCAACTGTTGGAAACGGTGAAACAGGTCCGTGGATCTCTCAATCCCTCACTGGAAATACAAGGCATTGTGCTTACCATGTATGATGGCCGTAATAATCTTTCAAATCAGGTTGTAGAGGATGTGCGGTCTTTTATGGGTGACAAAGTTTATCAAACTGTCATACCGCGCAATGTTCGTGTATCGGAAGCGCCCTCTTTTGGAAAACCGGCTCTTCTTTACGATTTGAAATGTGCAGGTAGTCAGGCCTATCTGCAACTTGCTTCGGAAGTTATTCAACGCGAACGGCAATTACGTGCAGCTTGAGATATAAATTTAGAAAAAACGAGAAAATAGACGAGGAAATAGATATGAGTGACGATCAATCGAAAAAACGACTTGGACGTGGTCTTGCTGCTCTTATTGGCGATATTGATCTTGGTCTTGATAAGCCGCTCGCAGTTCCAAATACCTCGTCGGAACGGCA
>CAMLLT010000090.1 GCA_946480935.1 uncultured Bartonella sp.
AAAATCGGCATAAGATGGATTGTCCAATCGCGCGCAAGGAGCAGGCGGATGACACCGAGACATGCCCGCCGGAGCGCAAAAGGATCTTTCGAACCGGTTGGCTTTTCGTCGATAAGCCAGAAGCCTACAAGAGTGTCAATCTTGTCGGCAAGGGCAACGGCAATTGAAACAGGGGCACGCGGAACGCTGTCCGTTGGTCCTTGAGGCTTATAATGTTCTTCGATAGCTGCAGCAACGCTTTCGTCTTCGCCTTGAAGAAGAGCATATTTATGCCCCATGACACCTTGGAGTTCAGGAAATTCGCCAACGGCTTCTGTTTGCAAATCGGCTTTTGCAAGGAGTGCAGCGCGTTTAGCGAGTTCGACATCGGCACCAACCAGCGGAGCAATGATTGAAGAAAGAGCGGTAATGCGCTCGACTCTTGCCCCTTGTGTTCCGAGTTTTGCGTGAAAAGTTACATTCAAATGGTCAAGGCGCGCCATACGTTGGTCAAGCGGCTTCTTCAAATCAAGGCCAAGTTTTTCAGCCGACAGAGAAAGCTCGGAAAGATCGGGCAGGTTGTGCTGGTCGGTATGCCAGAAATACAAAGCATCCGACAAACGCGCCCGTACAACTTTGGCATTGCCTCGTGCTATTTCTTTGCCACCATCCGGAGCAACAATATTGGATACCAATATGAAGTGATTGGATAGTTTATGCTCTTCCCCCTGTTTGCGGGTGACAAAGCATTTTTGATTGATGCGGATGGTGAGCCGGATGATTTCGGCAGGAATTTGCAAAAAGCTTTCCTCGAATTCGCCCATAAGCACGACAGGCCATTCAACAAGGTTTGAAACTTCTTCAGCCAGTCCTTCATCCTCGACCAGATCAAGCCCCTTGGCAAAACACAGATTGCGTGCATCGGCAAGGATGATTTCTTTGCGGCGGTCGCCATCCAAAATGACTTTCTCGTTTTCGAGCTTCGTCACATAGTCTTCAAAACGACGAACTTCGATCGGCTTGCCATCACTCAAGAAACGGTGGCCATAGGTTATATTGTTGCTCTTAAGTCCTGCCACCTCGAAAGGAACGACTTCCGTTGCATCATTTTCAGGCCCGAAAACGCATAAGATATTTTTCAAGGGACGGACCCAGCGCAAGGCATTCTGTTTTGTTGATTGCTTGCCCCAGCGCATGGATTTCGGCCAAGGAAAACTGCGAATGATATCGGGCATGATATCGGCAATAATTTCTTCGGCACTGCGCCCTTTTTTGGTAATTCGGGCGATATAGAAATCCCCCTTTTTGGGGTCGGTTTTAACTTCTGCCTCGCTTATATCGTTCAGTCCGGCAGACCGCAAAAAGCCGTTTATAGCTTGCTCGGGGGCCTTAACGCTCGGGCCCTTGCGTTCTTCATGAACGTCTTTCGAGCGGGCACTCAAACCTCTTATATCAAGTGTCAAGCGTCTTGGTGTCCAATATTCGCGTGCCGCTTCATAAACAAGACCATTGTCAACAAGTCCGTTGGTGACCAGTTTTTTCAGGTCGCCTGCAGCTTTACGTTGCATACGGGCAGGTATTTCTTCACTAAAAAGTTCCAGAAGAAGGTCGGGCATCAGGCTTCTCCTTTGTAATTTGCGCCACCGGCGTCGGTTAACAGAAAAGCTTCACCACAACGGCGCGCAAGATCACGCACCCGCAAAATATAGCTTTGTCTTTCGGTAACAGATATGACACCGCGCGCTTGTAAAAGATTGAAGACGTGACTGGCTTTGATACATTGGTCATAAGCCGGCATGACACAAAGATGAAGTCCACCTTTTTCTTGAGGCTTTCCTGCTTCCAGAATAGCCGCGCATTCGCGTTCTGCATCAATGAAGTGGCGGTGCAAAAGTTCGGTATCGGCAAATTCGAAATTGAAACGCGAATATTCCTGCTCGGCTTGAAGAAATATATCTCCGTAGCTTATTTTATCTTCGCCTTCACGTCCGTTGAAATTCAAATCATAAACATTGTCAACGCCTTGGATATACATCGCGAGCCGTTCCAGACCATAGGTGAGCTCTCCCGAAACGGGAGAACATTCAATGCCGCAAATCTGCTGAAAGTAAGTGAACTGCGATACTTCCATACCGTCGCACCAGCATTCCCAGCCAAGCCCCCATGCTCCCAAGGTCGGGCTTTCCCAGTCATCTTCAACAAATCGCACATCATGGAGATGTGTATCAAGTCCGATAGCCCGCAACGATCCGAGATAAAGATCCTGTAAGTCGTCCGGTGAAGGTTTGAGCAAAACCTGGAATTGATAATAATGTTGTAAACGGTTCGGATTTTCACCATAGCGACCATCAGTCGGACGGCGCGAAGGTTGTACATAGGCAGCTTTCCATGGGCGAGGTCCCAGTGACCGCAAGGTTGTCGCCGGATGAAAAGTACCAGCTCCTACTTCCATGTCATAGGGCTGCAAAACAGCGCAACCATATTGCGCCCAATAATTCTGCAACGTCAGGATAAGACCCTGAAAAGAGCGTTTCGGATCAAGATATTCGGGCAGGCTCACGATATTACCCTTTTGAGATTGATAAAAACATATCCGGAAAGGGAAATTCCGGCATGAAAAATGTCTATGCTTTCACGCCTCTATGGTCAAGAGACGAGACAAATCAAAACAGTTATATAGCGACAGCTTTGCTATTTTAATGTTACTTGCTATCGGTTTTTTCAGCAGATTTTTCCAATGCCGGTGTTTTTAGACCGGATTTCAACTTTTCCTGAATTTTTGTCAATTCTTCCGGTTCCGGTTTTCCGGCAATTGCATGATTCCACTGGAATGTGGCTTCAAGTTTGCGTCCGACCATCCAATAAGCGTCACCAAGGTGGTCATTGATGGTTGCATCTTCGGGGCGTAATTTGACCGCGTTTTCCAATGTTTTGACCGCCTCGTCATAGCGACCGAGTTTATAATAGGCCCATCCGAGAGAGTCGACGATATAACCATCTTGTGCTCGCAGTTCGGCAGCTTTCTTGACCATATTCAAAGCTTCATCAAGTTTTTCATTGCGATCGATTAATGAATAGCCAAGATAGTTCAAAACCTGCGGCTGGTTAGGATAGAGCTCCAGCGCTTTTCGAAAGTCCGGTTCGGCCTTATCCCATTCTTTCAACCGCTCTTCCGCCATGCCGCGTTGATAGAGCATCAACCAGTTTTCTTGTTTGAGATGGGGAATGCGTGCAATTGCACGGTCCATCACGGCAGCGGCCTTATCATAAGCCTTGTCTTGCATATAGACGCCGGTCATTGCCATTGAAATACGTTGGTCTTCCGGAAATTCTTTTTCAAGTGCCGAAAGGTGACGAATGGCTTCTTCGCTCTTTCCCGTGTCAGCCAAAATAAGCGCAAGTCTCAACTCCGCATCCCGATAATAAGGCGATTTTACCGGTATCTCCTGATAGATGTCGATCGCGCGGTTGTTTTCTTCCAATTTAGAGGAAATGTCGGCAAGCTGAAAAAGTGTTGCGTCATTGTGGGGACGCATCGCTTCAGATAATTGGAGAAAAATACGTGCAAACGCCTCCGCACCCCCACGGTTAATGGCTGTGCCGAGATCATAGAGCACTTCGCTCGCACCGTCTTGCGGCGTTTTGACCACCATATCCAGAGAACTTCCGTCTTCAATCCGTTCACGGATGTTTTTCAATGCATCCCGTCCGGTAAGCATCTTCTCGCCTTCGCGTAATGTGGCGAGTGCTTCGTCGCGTTTATCGTTGCGCAATTGAAATGATGCATAAGAAATAATGATGCGTTCATAGGTGTCAGGTGCGGCTGCACCGCCTTGGCGGTCGTTTAACGCCTGCTTGTAATAGCGCTCTGCATCATCTTTATGACCGGCAAGATCGTTCATCAGCGCCATATGATAACTTAAGAACAAATCATACCAAACCGGTCCGAGAAGATCTTTTACTTCCTGAATGGCGCCTTTTGTATTTCCTCGTCCGAATGTCGCCCATGCTCCCATCAATCCGGACGAAAGTTTATCCATGTCGGAGGGATCGGAAAATTGGAGCTCGCTTTTCGCGCCGATGTAATTTTTTCTGATAAAGGCATCACTTGCAAGTGTAAGCCTGACATAGCGTTCAACATCGGCATTGCCTTTGAGCCGTTTTGCCTGTTTGACAGCGTCTTTGAACTCTCCTGCAGACAAAAGGGTTAAAAGCATATCCTGCTGCATGGATACGTTATCCGGTTCAAAACCGAGAGCCTGTTTGAAATAGGAAATAGCAAGATCGACATTGTTGTCGCTCGCTGCGATGCGACCTGCCAAATAAGCTCCGGCAAACGATCCCGCTTTGACAGGCTCTTCTTTTTTTGCAAAAGCAGAGGTTGTCATCAATATCGTTCCGGCAGCCAAAAGTGCGATCAGGCGAGTCATTTTCGCGGCTTGCATAGAAAAAATCCTTTTTCTAACATAAAACAGGTTGGCAACCTTTATAGGATATATCCAGCCATTTTGTTTAAAAATTCCATCAATTCCCCGTCATTTTTATAAGAATTTATAAGAACGCAGTTTTTGAGGAAATTTAATTCACACGAGAAATACAAAACTCGATCACTTCGCACAATGCGGCTTTTTCTTTGCTGGGTTCGAGCCCGTCAAGAGCCTTCAATGCCTCATTGCCATGATGGCGCGCTGCTTTGATTGTATCTTCAAGACTATGATGTTGCTTCATGAGTTTCAGCGCATGGGCCAGCGCATCATCGTCATTTTTTCCCTCTTCGAGAGACTGTTTCCAGAAGTTTTTTTCTTCATCGTCTCCACGAATATAGGAAAGAATAACAGGCATTGTAATTTTGCCTTCGCGGAAATCATCACCGGTATTTTTACCCAGATTTTTGGAATTGCCGCCATAGTCAAGTGCGTCATCAACAAGCTGAAAAGCAAGTCCGAGCGAGGTTCCGTAATGTCTCAAAGCCTGACGTTCTTTTTCTCCGTATCCTGCAATGATGGGGCCGACTTCTGCTGCTGCAGAAAAAAGCGCAGCAGTCTTGGCATTGATAACTTTCAAGTATTCGTCTTCTGTTGTCGTTAGATGCTTTGCAGCCGCAAGCTGCATGACTTCACCTTCTGCAATAATCGCGGCAGCATTGGCAAGCACCGACAAAGCGTCCATCGAATTGACTTCAACCATCATTTTGAATGCTTGTCCAAGCAAAAAGTCGCCGACGAGAACACTCGCCTCATTGCCCCAGATCATTCTGGCGGTCGATTTTCCCCGACGCATATCGCTATCATCGACAACATCGTCATGAAGAAGAGTTGCTGTATGCATAAATTCAACCGCTGTTGCCAGCTTGATATGCCCCGATCCCTGATAACCGAACAAGCGTGCAGAAGCGAGGGTCAACATCGGTCTCAATCTCTTGCCACCGGAAGAAATGAGATGGTTCGAAACTTCAGGAATCATTTCCACATCGGAACCGGCCATAGCAATGATAAGTTCATTTACTTTTTGCATATCATCTTTTGTAATATCGATAAGCGGCTTTATCGACGCCTGATATTCGACTTTTTGACCTGTTTTGTTCTCAGCAACCAATGCCCATTCTCCTGGAAATTTCCTGATTTTTTGCCCGCACCTTAATGAAGCAATTCTATCAACTCAAGTAAGATGTTATTTAAGATAGAGCGTTTCGAAAAAAAATTCAGGAAAAAATACCATTTTCTTCTTCGTCCGGCTGCCCTTCAAAAAGAAAATATGCAAGATAGTTTTATGATTGAATTGTTTGACACCAACGACATTGTTCTCATTTCATTTGTCGAAAGCCTTATGAAATCGGAGGGGATCGTTTATTTTGTAACCGATCAGAACGCCAGCGTTGTAGAAGGGTCTCTCGGAGCTATCAGACGGCGATTTCTGGTTGGCGAAGAATATGCTGAAGAAGCAAGGCGAATTATGGTAGATGCAGGCTTGGCCCATGAACTATCACAAAGAAAATAAATCGGATATTTCCGCCTTGAATGAAACGATTGATGTCTTCCATCGTGGCGGATTTTATCTGGTTCAGCCCAAAAGTGGCGGGCATCGTTCGGGCATGGATGCAATGTTGCTGGGCGGGCTTGTGCCAACCGATTTCAAAGGAAAAATTGCCGATCTTGGCGCCGGTGCCGGTGCTGCAGGCTTTGCTGTTGCCTCCCGGTGTAAAAATGTCGAGGTCACTCTCGTCGAACGAGCCGCAGAAATGGTCAATTTTGCCAGAAAAAGTATTGCACTTGCAGAAAATGCTGCAATTGCACCACGGATCAATGTTATTTTGGCCGATGTAACTTTAAGGGGCAAGCAAAGACAAGAGGCGGGGCTTTGTGACAATGCTTTCGATTTTGCAATCATGAATCCTCCTTTCAATTCACCTTTTGACCGTAAAACACCCGACAATTTGAAAGCCGAAGCGCATGTTATGTCTGATCATATGTTTGAAGACTGGATTCGCACTGCTGCGGCAATTATAAGACCATCGGGGTATTTGGGATTAATTGCGCGGCCACAATCTTTGGCAGAAATTCTGAAGGCATTTGAAGGGCGCTTTGGCGATGTTCTGGTATTTCCGGTGCATTCGCGCAAAAACAGTGCGGCAATTCGCATTCTCGTTCGCGCCAAGAGAGCAAGTAAAGCACCGCTTTCTCTGATGCCCTCGCTTTACATTCATGAGGATGATCTTCATGCTTTTTCGCCGCTCGTCGATGCAATTAATAATGGTAGAATGAGTATTTGGCAGAGTATTTGAGCGGAATTTTAACAAAATATTGCTTTTTGTCATTTACATCTTAAATGACAATGGTGCATTTTTTTGAGCCATTAAAGCAGATTTTTGTCAGGAGTTTAAACTTTGTCAGGCTTTTTCAAACGTTTTATTCCACGCCGTTTCCGTTCCAATGCTGTCGAGATTCCGGTTGTGCGGTTGCAAGGGATGATTATGGAAGCGTCTTCCCCTTTGCGTCAAACTTTATCACTGAGTTCTTGTGCAAACGCTCTGGAAAAAGCATTTTCCGACAAAGAAGCTCCGGCTGTGGCTATTTCTATCAATTCTCCGGGCGGCTCTCCTGTTCAATCACGCCTGATTCACCGTCGTATTCGTGATCTTGCCGAAGAAAAACATAAACGGGTTCTCGTCTTTGTTGAAGATGTTGCCGCCTCCGGTGGTTATATGATTGCTTGTGCCGGCGACGAAATTTTTGCAGATCCATCTTCGGTTGTTGGCTCGATCGGTGTGGTTTCTGCATCATTCGGTTTTCCTGAATTGCTCAAAAAAATTGGCGTTGAACGCCGTGTTTACACAGCCGGTAAAAACAAAGTGTCGCTTGATCCGTTCCAGCCTGAAAAAAAGGCAGACGTCGACCATTTGAAAGCTCTGCAACTTGAAATTCATGAAACCTTCATCAATCTCGTAAAAGAAAGTCGGGGTTCCAAACTTGTTGATGACCCCAATCTGTTTACCGGCATGTTCTGGACGGGCAAAAAGGGTAAGGAGCTCGGGCTTGTTGATGAACTTTCCGATTTGCGTTCCTTGATCAAACAACGCTATGGTCACGATGCAAAAATGCGTCTTGTTTCGGCTTCCAGAGGCTTGTTAGGGCGCAAAACTCCGGCCATTTCTGCGGGTTTGGTCTCTTCAACGGTCGATGGTCTTATTCAATCGGCAGAAGAACGGGCTTTGTGGCAGCGCTATGGACTTTAAAAAGACAAATTCTTACACGAAGATATAACAATAATCGTTTCAAGACTTGATTTGCGCTCATTAATTATCAAATAATGACATGGGAGCTAAAGGTGAAAATGTTGAGATTAGTTATTTATGGTCTGATTTGTGCAGCCGCACTTTATGCCTATCGCGCTTTCAAGCGCGAATCGCAACGCGTCGCTTTGCGTGTAAAACATGCCGAGGATGAGCGCCGCACAGGTGCTAATGGTACATTGGTGAAAGATCCCGAAACGGGTGAATATTACGTTGAACGGGATTAAACGTGCCTTTCAAGGTTGCAAAATCCGCAACAATTGTAACACCGATTAAAATCAATCTGGCGCTCCATGTGGTAGGGGAGCGCAACGATGGTTATCACCTTCTTGATAGTCTGGTCTGTTTCAGCTTTGAGGGTGATGTTCTGTCTTATAAACCTGCCAAAATAAATAGTTTTTCCATCGTCGCGTCTCAATCTGTCGAGCTCGCGGCAGATGCGAACAATCTGGTCTCAAAAGCACGCGATATTTTTGTTAAAAAATTTCCTCTAAAGGCCGAGCCTTGTCAGCTCATCCTTGAAAAGAATCTGCCTGTGGCTTCCGGTATCGGTGGTGGCTCGGGTGATGCTGCCGGTGTATTTGCTCTCTTAAAACAGCAATGGCAAATTGAAGCTTCTAATGAAGAACTTTTCAAACTCGGTTTGACATTGGGGGCCGATGTGCCGATGTGCCTATCGGCCTTTTTAAATCGTCAATCGCTTCGTGTCTCGGGTATCGGCGAAAAACTTCAACCGGTTGATTGTTGTGCAGTTCCGATGGTGCTTGTCAATCATGGGCAGTCCATTTCGACACCGGAAATTTTTAAACTTCTAGGCAATAAAAAAAGCCTGCCTCTTGATATTAATTTTGCAAAATTGGCAAATCTTCATTCACTTGTGAATGAGCTCAAAAAAACGCATAACGATCTTTATGAATGTGCACGGCATGTTGAGCCGGAACTCGAAAATGTATTGGAAATGCTCGACGTGAATGGTGCTCTTTTATCGCGTATGTCAGGGTCGGGTGCAACTTGTTTCGGCATTTATGAAAATATCAAGAAAGCTGAAGAGGTGGCAAGAAAGATAAAATCACAAAAACCGGACTGGTTTGTAAAAGCAGTCGAGACAACGGGCAAAATAGACGAATAATCAGGAATGAAAATCATGAGTCATATTGATGAAAAAGCCAAGATGGAATCGCTCAATATTGCGGTTTTGTCAGTGTCGGATACACGTAATTCTAGCGATGACCGGTCCGGAGATGTTCTGGAAGAACGTATCAAATCGGCAGGCCATAATTTGGCTAAACG
>CAMLLT010000091.1 GCA_946480935.1 uncultured Bartonella sp.
ACGTCCGCATCTGTCATGATGATGATGCGATCATAACGCAGGTCGCTTTCTTTGTATTTCGAGTGGGTACCGCATCCCAGTGCCAAAATGAGATCGGAAATAATCTGATTATTGCTGAGCTTATCGCGACCGGCACTGGCAACATTTAAGATTTTTCCCCGTAACGGCAAAACAGCCTGTGTCGCGCGATTACGTGCCTGTTTAGCTGAACCTCCAGCAGAATCACCTTCAACAAGGAACAGCTCGGCTCCGGCAGCTGAGTTATGTGTACAATCTGCAAGTTTTCCAGGAAGTCGCAATTTGCGAACTGCTGTTTTACGACTTACCTCTTTTTCCTGACGTCTTTTGAGCCGTTCTTCGGCTCTGTCCACAACCCAATCGAGAAGTTTGGTCGCTTCTTGCGGCGAATTGGCTAGCCAGTGATCGAAGGGATCGCGAATAGCGTTTTCAACAATCTTTTGTGCTTCTGCTGTTGCTAAACGGTCTTTAGTCTGCCCGACAAATTCCGGTTCTCGAATAAACACAGAAAGCATAACGGCAGCAGATATCATAACATCATCTGTCGTAATAACCGATGCACGTTTATTACCGATCAATTCGGCATAGGCCTTCAATCCGCGCAACAGCGCCTGTCTCAAACCGGCTTCATGTGTTCCGCCTTCACCGGTAGGAATGGTGTTGCAATAAGAATGGACAAAGCCGTCGCCCCCATACCATGTAATAGCCCATTCAACCGAACCATGGCCACCGCGTTGTTCCGTTTTGCCGGCAAAAATATCGGAAGTAACTTGGTATTCTCCATTGAGGGATGAACTTAAAAAATCTTTCAATCCACCTGGAAAATGAAAGACAGCTTTTTCGGGAATATCATTTTTTCCTGCGAGTTTTTCCGGGGCACAATTCCAACGGATTTCAACACCACCGAAGAGATAGGCCTTGGAACGGGCCATCTTATATATCAATTCGGGGTCAAAAGCGGCTTTTGGACCAAATATTTCTGCATCGGGGTGAAAACGCACGCGCGTGCCGCGACGATTATGAACTTCGCCTAAATCCTCAAGCCCTGTTTGCGGAATTCCGCGTGAAAAACGCTGGCGGTAAAGCCGACGTCCACGTGCTACTTCAACCTCCATGTCATCGGATAAAGCATTAACGACCGATATACCGACACCATGTAAGCCCCCCGACGTCTCATAAGCTTTTCCGTCAAATTTCCCGCCGGAATGAAGCTGGGTCATAATGACTTCAAGTGTCGATTTATCCGGCATTTGCGGATGGTTTTCAACCGGTATGCCGCGCCCGTTATCCGTAACCGTGAGGTAACCATCATTATCCAGCGTAACTTCGATGAAATTGGCGTAACCTGCGACGGCTTCATCCATGGAATTATCGATAACTTCCGCAAATAAATGATGGAGCGCTTTGCTATCTGTACCGCCAATATACATACCAGGGCGCAAACGCACAGGCTCGAGACCTTCCAATACGCGAATCGACGACGCATCATAGCTATCTTCGGCGTCGGTGGTGATATTCAGAGACGCCGATGTCTGCCTATCTTTATTTCCCGAATTTACAGTTTTCGAGGGAGAATTGACAAGTTGTTTTACGGTTTCGGTTTGGCTTTGCAAGTTGCCAAAAAGGTCATTATGTTTCTCGTCCATCGGTCCCGATTATATATCCAATAATTAACAGAAGGTCAGTTCATGCGATTCGTATAGATTTTACACATTTGACGGAAAAAAGCGAGAATGTTCGTGTTATGTTCGCAATACTTTTCTTTGTGATCAATTCGTGCGAAAGAATACACACGGCTATAATATTTGCGGGGTAAAAGAGCAATGACAACAGTTTCTGTGATAAGCCCATTTTATAATGAAAAACACGGTCTTCGACTGTTTGTTGAAAAAGTTGCACATATTTTCGCCGGTATGGATTATGATTTGACGATCATCATGGTTGATGATGGGTCAAAAGATAATAGCTGGTCAAGCTTAAAAGAAATTGTTCCGGAAAATTTCAAACTTTTAGGCATACGTCTGGCCAAAAACTTTGGCAAAGAAGCAGCCATTGCTGCCGGCCTCTCATTGGCTGATAGCGATGTAGTCATTACGATTGATTGTGATTTGCAACACCCGCCAGAATTGATGGAGTCGATGCTCAAATTGTGGGAAGAGGGGGCTGAGATTGTTTTAGCTGTAAAACAGGAGCGTCAGAAAGAATCGTTTTTCAACCGGTTGGCAGCCAAGTTTTTTTATAAAATTTTCCATTGGATTACCGAAAATGACATCGGTGGATCTTGTGATTTTATACTTCTGGACCGTAAAGTTGTCACCGCGCTGAACGCTTTGCCAGAAAAACTCTTTTTTTATCGTGGAGTTGTTCAATGGCTTGGTTTCAAGCAAAAAAGCCTTTCATTCATTCCAGCCGATCGACAAAACGGAAAAAGTAGTTATTCATTTTGGAAAAAAATTCGACTGGCAGTGGATTCTCTAACGGGTTTTTCAGCAAAACCATTAATTGTCATTTGGCTTTTAACATTTCTCTTCATAATCTTTGCAACGGTGATTGGAGGAGAAGCCTTAATTTCTAAAATTATGGGAAAGTCGGTTGGCGGGTTTTCCACTTTGATTTTGGTTGTGCTTATAACAGGCGTGGCAATTCTTTCCTGTTTTTGCATTCTTTCAGCTTATGTGCGGCAAATATTTTACGAGGTTAAAAATCGTCCGCGTTATCTCGTCAGTGATCAAATCGGCGTAAAGGCAGAATACGGCCGCAAAAAAAGAAAAATTGAAGAATGACGCTATATTGCCTTATGAATGCGGATGATTTTGCGCTGAACAAGTCTTGTTCGAATGCCATCATCACTTCAGTAAAAGAGGGGAGACTTCAAGCGACAAGTGTCCTTGCCGGAGGTGAAGATCAGGCAAGTTACGACACACTGAACGAGGCGGGTGATGTTTTTATAAACGCACATCTCAACCTTCTGGAAGGAAAAGCTTTGACTGAGGGAGGAAGCGAATTCGGATTAACAACTGACGATAACTTCTTTTGCTTATCTTTGAGAGGATTGTTGAGAAAATTATGGTTTTCGCCAAAAACAAAGTTGCTTCAGGAGTGGATTTTTAAAGAATTCTGTTGCCAGATCGATTCCGTTTACAAGCATTTTGACAATAAGCAAATAAGGATCGATGGGCATTTACATATCCATACTTTACCGCCGTTAAAAGGAGTTATCGAAAAACTCCTGAATAAATATTCTGTGTGCTACATTCGTACCCCTTATGAAATCGGATATCGCTATAGTCCTTTTTCTATTGAAAATATGAAAGGTAATTTGCGGCGGCAATTATTGGGATTGTGGGCAAAAAATACGAAAACTTTGGTCCGACGACATCATCTCGAGACGGCTGATTTC
Source organism: uncultured Bartonella sp. (assembly GCA_946480935.1). Lineage (GTDB taxonomy): Bacteria > Pseudomonadota > Alphaproteobacteria > Rhizobiales > Rhizobiaceae > Bartonella. The sequence goes on from CAMLLT010000091.1 coordinate 3,419, forward strand.
TTTTTGGGTGCGACTGCGAGTTGCCGGCTAACTTTGGATGATATTGACAGAAGTTTGGCAATGATATCACGCCAAGCCGGTGGGAAAGATGCAACAATTGAAATAATGATACACCCTGTTGTTAGCGACTTTTCCGAGGGTAGTTTCTATAAAGATAGCCTTTATCGCTCGGCTCACATAACTCCGGAACGGGAAGAGGAACTGGACCTGTTGTTATCTGACGAACTTATCCACATTTTGAAAACTCATAACGCTGTTTTCATGGATACGAACAATTAAACTCCCAATTATTTTCATGATTTCTTAAAAAAAACGATGTGATTGAGAAAAAAATTGGCAAACAGCCCCGCAATCGATCCGGCTGCAACAGCTATAAACATAGTTACAGGATTAACTTCGCTAACGCTCTTTAAGACAACCATGCTTGCGCAATAATTAAAACTGCCACCGATTGTAGCCAATGCAATATAGGTACTCCAGCCTTTCAGATTCTTAAAACGTGCTTCACGTTCACGAAATGATATTTTGGTGTTGAAGACCCAGGTGAACGTAGCAGCAACGATGAAAGCCGCTGCCCTTGCGAGCCAAAGGTTCAACCCCACGGTTTGCAACATCCAGAATGTCAAAAAATCAATCCAAAAGGCGATCCCGCCAGAACATAAAAACCATAGAATCGTTTTATGTCTTTGATAGAATTTGATAGATCGGACAGCTATTGCCGTCCTCCAATTATTTTGTTTCGGCGGTGTAATTGTCATTATAATGGCCAAGGCACATATTTTTTTTCCCAAGTGATATTAACAGATGATCTCCTAAATCGAATATCCTGTAATAAGGGGTGGTAATATCCGGTAAAGTGCGGTCAGCGCATAGTTGTGTTACTAATTCATGAGCTTTCGGCGTATCCGACAGATTGGTTATGTTATTATAACCGAATTCTTTTAACTGGGACGAGAGTTCCCAGGCATTGGCAAAAGGGATTATAATGGCAACGAGCCGCATTCTTTCCGCTGTCTGTGCCACAAACAGTGATTTTCCCAGTCCACCGATGATTACGGCCGGTTTATTAGCAGGATAACGTTCCAGAGACGTTGCAATGCGTTGCACATAAAAGCGGTTTAAATCATTCTGGATTCGCGTTGCGCTGTTGACGATAAAGCTGAACACAAGCGGGCATAGAAGCAAGAGCAGCAATGTCACCCAAATTAATTTTGTATTGGCAAATACGCCGATTTTTTCAATGAGCTCGGGTTGCTGGAAACCCGTGATAAAGCGGGATAACAGAAAAACGATCAATACAGAAAAGAAAATCGATGCTGGCATAACTCTCGGGGGAATGCCGCTATCGCCAACAATTCCATATAATACACCGAGTGAAATGGGTAACATGAATAAAAATACAATTGAACAAATTGTGGCTCTCAAAACCGGCTGTTCAAAGTTTGTTTGTCTATAAAAGTGAAGCTGGATTTGGATAAATGCCAGACAGATAGCCACTGAATACAGTATTTTACCAGTAGGAGATAGAAAACCGAAATAACGAGAAAAAACATTTTCTGTCATAACAGCAAAATAGTGCCAAACACCTTTTTCACCGAAAAAAATAAACTGGCTTTTTACAGTTGCAAAGTCACGAATGAACAATTTGTCAAATAAATATGTAGCGATACAAATACCAGCAGCGAAAACGAATGCTTTGATCACAAATTTTACAGTTGAATAGACGGGTTTCCCGCTATAAATCGCATATAATGCTTCCATTATGACGAGAACAATAAACATGTTGATATAGGATTGGTAAAATCCCATTGAAACAAAGCAAAATAACGCAGATTTTAATCTTGATTGATTGTAGTAGGCCCATCCCAGCAGACCACAGGCAACGCCCATTGCCATAATGACGCAATCGAAACGATAGAAAAAAGCCGACAAAAGAAAGGGATTAAAAAGATAGGTGACGACCAGAACCGCAGTTGTCGCGTTGAACGGGATTGCGCGAATTTTCAAACTCAAACATGTTGAGGTTATTGTTAAAAATAAAGCAACCAACAGGAAAAAGGGTGACGAGTCGGGCAGCCACTGCCAATCAGCCGAAAGAAAATATGCGAGTAAATCTGCGAATGGTCTTCCTAATTCGCTCCAACCCGGTTTTTGCGAAATAAGACGTTCAAAATCATCACGGTAGTAATAGCTCCCGATGACAAGTGGGAAATAAAATAAAACAGTAGCAATAGATGCAGTAATTAAAAACTTTTTTTGGTCTGTATTGTCGCAGATCATAATTTTGAACCTATTGGTTTAGAGAACGTGTTGGACCAAATATTTTTTCAAAAGTTTTTTTAAGAACAACGTCAACATCTGCCATAGTGACAGGCAAGCCGAGATCAACGAAACTGGTTACTCCATGGTCAGATATTCCGCACGGAACAATGCCACTATAATGTGATAAATCTGGCTCCACATTGAGAGCAATTCCATGAAAACTAACCCATTTGCGTAAACGAATACCAATGGCCGCAATTTTATCTTCAGCCGGTTCATTTTTTATTGTCGATTGTTTTTCTGGTCTTACCACCCATACGCCAACCCTGTCTTCCCGACGTTCACCCTTAATGTTGAATTCGGCAAGGGTCTGTATAATCCACTCTTCCAAAGCTCCGATAAACGCGCGAACGTCTTCCTTTCGTCTCTTTAGATCAAGCATGACATAAATGACACGCTGTCCAGGGCCATGATAGGTAAACTCGCCACCTCTACCCGTTTGGTAAACAGGAAAACGGTCGGGGGCTAACAGATCGCTTTTTTTTGCACTGGTTCCTGCGGTGTAGATAGGAGGATGTTCCAATAGCCAGATGCGTTCATCAGCTTCACCTGAAGCAATTTTAGCAATGCGTTCTTCCATTTCATGAAGAGCATAGGGATAAGGTGTCAAACCATCACTAACCAACCATTCAACCGGATGGGCAGGGGAAACGCTTGGCAAAAAAATATGATTGAGATTTTGGCGTATATTATTATTCATTATATCCTGAGAAGAAAGAACTTCAACTCGCGTAATTTATAAGCTTCAATTAATAAAATCAAGGTAAACCGATAATCCAGTCGTGGCGTTAGAGCAGAAATTGACGACTATTTTTCGTGCCAAATTTGAGCTTAAAAAACAGTTGTGTAATGTGAAAAGACGAAGCTTAGGAGAGTTAAAGTTGTAGTTAAAAATTTATTATTGATACCAAAGTCAAAATGCTAAATAAAAACTTAAAAATTAAAATATTTTTATAATAATACATGTCAATAAAATAAATAAATTCATTATAATAAAAAATATGTTTCATGTAATTATAAAAATAAGTTAAAATTACGATTAAATATAATTTTTTATAATAAATTTTAGTGATAGGGGAATTATAAATATAATTGATATATTTATCCTTTATATTTCGACAATATGGTCTGGTAATTCGTTTTTGGTAGTTGCGTTCCGTGGAAAATAGTGTGTTAGTACTTCGCCAGACTTTTTTATGGCTTCGACATAAGCCTCGGTCAAATGGCCTTTGCTAGCCTTGTCCATCATTCCTTTGACAATATTATTCCAGATTTCTGCAGGTACTTTTTCGACAATTTTGATATCCGATATAACTTCCGCATAATGTTCGGCTTGAGAGATGAAAAGCAGGATACCTGTTCGTTTTTTTGTATGATTGATGTTTTGCGCAAGAAATTGCCGCACCGCATTCGCATGACAAATGCGATTTTTAATTGCGGCTGGTGTAATAAGAAGCCGTAACTGCGGCAGAATCGACAAATAAAATAAGCCCAGAAGGTGGATGCCAAGGACAGTGGAGGCAAAATAATGTAGAGGAACGTCATGCCAAAACCAATGAATTCCATAGGCCGCAATTATTGATGTAAAAAAAATCGTTACCGTCCAAATGAAAAATGAAATGAAAAAATAATTGTCACTTTCTTTTGCAAAAACCGCGAAAATTTCTCCATTCGTCGATTTTTCTGCGGCGTGAAGAGCTGCGCCAATTTGGTCACGTTGAAGAATATTCATATAATTTGCAGAGTTTGTTTGCATCACCATCGCCCTGAAGCTCCACCGCCTCCCGATGAACCACCGCCGCCGCCGAAGCCCCCGCCAAAGCCGCCGGAACCTCCTCCAAATCCACCGCCGAAACCGCCTCCACCGAATCCACCGCCTCTGCCGGAACCCAAGAACCAGAGAACAAACACGATGCCAAGCCAACGGTAACGTCTTGGTCCGACTTTTGTACCGAAAATCGATGCAAGTACCGGAAGTACAACAAAGAACAAAAATATTAGAACGGCAACGGTATTCGCAATCATGTCCTGTCTTTGTTGTTGTTTAAGTCTTTCCCGTTCAATCTGTTGGTAGTCGTGAACGCGTGCGTCAAAATCTGCTTTACTACCAGTCAGAACATCGGAGATAGCTGCAACTCCTTCGACAATACCTTTTTCAAAATTATCTTGCCTAAAATTTGGTAAAATAATTTCATTAATAATAGTCGAAGATAGCGCGTCGGTCAGAACTCCTTCCAGTCCATAGCCTACTTCGATTCTAACTTGTCTCTCGCTTGGAGCTATAAGCAGCAACACACCATTGTTCAGTTGCTTTTGCCCTAACGCCCAGCGCCTGAATAAAGAATTTGCAAAGGTTTCAATATCATGTCCTGATAGGGTTGGTAATGTAGCGACGACGACTTGGTCACCCGTTTTGTCCTCCAGAGAAGCGAGCTTCTCGGTTAAAGAGGCTCTTGCCGTTGGACTTAACAGGTCAGCATTGTCGACGATCCGGCCAGAAAGGGCAGGCAGAGGATCTTCACCAAACGTGTCGGCACACACAAATGGTGTGATGAAAATGAAGGCCAATCCTAGAAAAAATAGTACCCTGTTGATTGGCCAACGGAAATGATTCATTTGTTGAACTCGACCTTAGGTGCTTTCTCGGCTGCTTCGTCGATTGAGAATGTTGGCATGGGCTTTGCGTCGCGGTACCACAACCACGTCCAAATCATAGTTGGCATGGTTTTAAGTGCAGTGTTGTAGATACGAACCGCCTCTATATAATCACGCCGTGCAACAGCAATCCGATTTTCTGTTCCTTCAAGTTGCGATTGTAGAGCGAGAAAATTTTGATTCGCTTTCAAATCAGGGTAATTTTCAGCCACGGCCATCAAGCGCGAGAGCGCTCCGGTGAGATTGGATTGGTTGTTGATAAATTGTTGCATTGCCTCGGGATTATTGAGCATATCGGCATTAATATTTGTCTGCGTTGCTTTCGCGCGTGCCTCGACAACGCCGGTTAATACAGCCTGTTCGTGCTGCGCATATCCCTTCACCGTTTCAACAAGATTCGGTATCAGATCTGATCGCCGCTGATATTGGTTGAGAACTTCACTCCAAGCGGCATGAGCTTTTTCTTCGTTAGTTGGAATCGTATTAAATCCGCATCCGGATAATACCGGCAGAAGAAATGAAAATAACAGAAAAATAAAAGGCAATTTGAGGGAATGAGAGTCGTTTTTCAGATAGGCCGCTTGCATAAAATAAAATCCGTATAAAAACACCAAAAAAGTGCAGATAGGAAAAAATTTGATAA
>CAMLLT010000092.1 GCA_946480935.1 uncultured Bartonella sp.
AAGTCCACGCCGGGAGTTGCCGCCACATTGGTTTCATCAAGCATTTTCCGGGCAAATTCTGTACTATCATTGCTATATTTTGATACATCGCAATAAGCATAAAATGCTCCGTCCATGGGCGCCAGTAATTTAAGCCCTAATAAAGGTAGGCCATTTTTCAAATGTTCCCGATTAATACGATAACTATCCTTTATCTTTTCCAGATCGTCTGTTGCGTCGAACGCCGAAATAGCAGCTATTTGAGAAAGTTCGGGAGCCGATATATAGAGATTTTGAGAAATCCGCTCGACTGTTCTTACCGCATTTTCAGGTAATACCATCCAGCCGACACGCCAACCTGTCATACAATAATATTTGGAAAACGAGTTAATAACGGTTACCTCGTCACTAAAAGACAATGCTGTAACATCGGGACCGGTAAAGTTCAGCCGGTGATAGATTTCGTCGGCAATCACTGTAATATTGTGCGTTTTACAAAATTGAATAATTCTTTTGAGGTCATCCGGTTTCATAGATGCTCCCGTTGGATTGCTGGGAGAGGCAAACAAAATACCTTTTAGCGGCGTTTGAGCGTGCACCTCTTCAAGTTTTTCTACGTCGATCAAACCGTTTCCATTGGTGTCAATCTCGACGACCTGAAGCCCGAGTGCCTTCATAATATGCCGATAGGCCGGATAACCCGGTCGCGTTATTGCGACTCGCTCTCCAACGTCGAAAAATGTCAAAAAAGCCAGATTGAATGCCGCAGATGACCCGGTCGTAACAGCTATCCGCTCAGGCGAAATAGAAAGGTGATGATGTTCATCGTAATAGGCGGCAATTTTTTCACGTAAACGTGCAAGCCCTAACGAATCAGTATATCCGATATGGCCATCTTTGAGTGCGCGTTTGGCAGCTTCTCTGACAATCATTGGACAAGATGCTGCGGGTTGACCTATCGCCATGGAAATAACCGGATCACCGTCTTTCAGCTTTTTATTGGCGGCGGCAAGCACGTCCATTGCAAAAAAGGGATCGACATCACTTCTTTTCGATAGACAAATCATACTGGTCTCCACATAAAAAAACGTATAAATTCAAATCATGTGCCGCACAAAAGCCTGAAAGCCATGGCTAGAACGATGAAAAACCATGTATCTCTGCTCGAAGCACTCCGGGGAGTATCTATGAAGATAGAGTTGCAGACTTCAAGACAAAAAATGTTGTCTTTTACAAAACGATTGTTAACTCTCGTGGTCCATTTCGGTCTGGCTGCCATATTGGTTCTTGCGCCATCTATGAATATCGCGCAAGCTCAATCCCAATCTGTTCCAATCATCCGTGATGCCGAAATTGAACAATTATTATACGATTATACAACGCCAATTTTTAAAGCTGCGGGCATAAAGAACAAGATACAAATTATTATAGTCAATGACCAAAGTTTCAATGCCTTTGTTGATGGTCAGCGTATGTTCGTCAACATCGGTGCCTTAATGCAAGCCGAGACACCTAACGAAATTATCGGCGTTATAGCACACGAAACAGGGCACTTGGCAAATGGACACCAGCAACGTTTGCGCGAACAAATAAAGCGCGCTCAAACGATGGCTGTTATTGGTATGCTGTTGGGAATTGGGGCTGGCGTTGCCGGTGCTACTACCGGTAATTCAGCGGCAGCCGGAGCTGGCGGGGGAATAGCTGCCGGAAGTAACGAAATAGCAATGCGTACTCTTCTCAATTATCAACGCAGCGAAGAGGCCGCAGCCGATAGAGCGGCAGTCAATTACCTTAACGCAACGGGTCAGTCGACAAAAGGAATGTTGATAACATTCGAGCGCTTTTCCAGTGCACTTGCTCTATCCGGTGCGAAAGTTGACCCCTATAGAGTGAGCCACCCGTTACCCCGCGAACGCATTGCAGCTTTGGAAACATTAGCTAAACAGAGCCCTTACTATGACAAGAAAGACCCGCCCGAGTTACAATTGCGTCACGATATGGCTCGGGCAAAAATAGCTGCATATACCGATCATTTCACTGAACTGCGCCGCATGTTCAAAGATAATCCGCACGGGCTTCCTGCCCGTTACGGTGAAGCGATATTGGCTGTCGAGAGCGGTTCGCCGAAAAATGCCGTTGAAAAAGTGAAAGACCTGATGAAAGACGAACCGAAAAACCCCTATTTTCTTGAATTGTTAGGGGATGCTCTCATTAAGGCAAATGACCCTGCCGGTGCTGCAAATGCTTATAAACGTTCGGCAGACCTTGACCCGCGCGGTTCCAGTCTTTTGCGTGTAAGCTATGGCCATGCATTATTATTGACAAATGACCCCAAAAACGTTCCGCTTGCTATAACTGAAATACGCGCAGGGATTTCCAAAGAGCCGGAATTTGCTGCCGGTTATGGCTATCTTGCACTCGCTTACGGAAGAAGCGGGCAAGTAGCACTTGCTGATCTTGCAACAGCCGACATGCACTATTATAGTGGTAATCGTATGCAGGCACGCATTTTTGCAACGCGAGCCCAACAGAAGCTTGCACGCGGATCGGCCGAGTGGTTGCGCGCCCAAGATATTCTCAATACAACACAACTAAAAAAATAACACGCAATTACCTGAGTTTTGAATAAAGCGAGCCAATCAATGCAATATTTTATACCCTCATTCATAAACAAACGTTTTTTGTTCACAGGGGTGATGGGGATTTTCTTATCAGTGGCCTCTATGGATAACGGGGCTTTGGCTGTTGAAGCAAATAGCAATACAACCGATCAAATAAAAAATGAACTTCTTTCCGACCCGAACTTTATCGCTGCATTGGCGGACGCGGTTAAAAAACAGACTTCAGACGATCATATTCGCAAGGTTGTTAAGGACTATCTCGTAAAAAATCCGGAAGTCATGCTTGAAGTACAGGAAGCGCTCAATAACAAAATCGAGCAAAAAACCACTGAAAATCGCTCTTCGGCAATCACCAAGATGAAAGACGAAATATTCAATTCTTCAGACGATGGTATCTTGGGAAACCCCAACGGCAAAATATCATTAGTAGAATTCTTCGACTATAATTGCGGTTACTGTAAAAAGTCCTATCCCGATATTCAGGCTCTTATAAAAGCCGACCCCAATTTGCGTATTGTGCTCAAGGATTTTCCTGTTTTAGGTGATGATTCGGTTAGAGCACACATTGTCGCACGTGCCTTAATGAAATTGATGCCGATGAAATTTGCAGCATTTCATAGTCAAATGATGACAAGCGAGGGACGTGCAAATGAGGAAAAAGCCATAAAAATTGCTGTAAAACTTGGCCTCGATGAGAAACAATTACGTCAAACCATGAACGATCCGGATATACAGCAAGTTTTTATGAAAAATGAAAAACTTGCTTACTCGCTCGATGTCACTGGCACACCAAGCTATATTTTAGGAAATGAAGTTCTTGTCGGTGCAGTTGGAGAAAATATTCTGAAACAGAAAATTACATTGCTAGAACAATAATTTTTTCTGTAATATCACGCAAGATTAAACTTTTGTTGACGCTGTGCCTGAGTTGAGGAATTTGCACTTTCGCTTTTTTCTCAACATGCTTATAAGCGTTTTATGTGTCAAGCTGTTGCTAAAAATGCTACAGCTTCATGATAGAGAGTTTTATCCGCCTACCATGGCTAATTTGTCACCGGAAGGCAACCGGATTGAAATCTGTTCCGGTCATAGAAGTTTGAAAGCGGTCAGGACGATCGAGGAGTAAAGAAAGAGATGGCTACAAAAACAACAAGTACCGTCAAAAGCACAGGTGTTAACAAAGATCTCATCCGCGATCTCGCCGAAATACTCAATGATACCAACCTTTCGGATATCGAGGTTGAACAAGGAGACTTGCGCATTCGTGTTTCGCGCCAGTTGAATGCAGGTGCGCCTGTACAAACTGTCTACGCGCCATCTCCTGCAGCACCGGCTGCACCGGCTGCCCCTGCTCCCGCAGAACCAGCAAAAGAAGATTTGACCAAAAATGCAGTAACTTCCCCTATGGTTGGCACCGCTTATCTGGCACCTGCACCAGGGGCTCGTCCATTTGTTGAAGTCGGGCAAAAAGTTTCGGAAGGTCAAACCTTGATTATTATCGAAGCAATGAAAACGATGAACCAGATATCTTCACCCCGTGCAGGCACGGTTAAAGCTATTTTGGTGGAAGATGCACAACCTGTTGAATTCGGTGAGCCTCTGGTCGTTGTTGAATAAGACAGGATCGCTAAATGTTTCAGAAAATCCTGATCGCCAATCGTGGTGAAATCGCACTCAGGGTTCTGCGTGCTTGTAAAGAGCTTGGTATCAAAACCGTGGCTGTCCATTCGACGGCCGATGCCGATGCCATGCATGTAAGACTGGCCGACGAAAGTGTCTGTATCGGACCTCCTCCCTCACGAGATTCATATCTCAATATCCAACAAATTGTCGCGGCTTGCGAGATTACCGGTGCCGACGCCATCCATCCGGGTTACGGTTTTCTTTCGGAAAACGCAAAATTTGCTGAAATTCTGGAAGCTCATTCGATTACCTTTATTGGGCCTACGGCTGCTCACATCCGCATTATGGGTGATAAAATTGAAGCCAAGAAAACCGCAAAACGGTTGGGTATTCCCGTTGTTCCGGGGTCCGATGGCGGTGTGACCGAGGACGAAGAAGCTTATAAGGTAGCTGATAAAATCGGTTATCCGGTTATCATCAAAGCGTCAGCCGGTGGCGGTGGACGTGGTATGAAAGTTGCCCGTTCACGTGACGAATTGTCGGTTGCATTGAATACCGCTCGTAGTGAAGCAGCCGCCGCTTTCGGAGATGATGCTGTCTATATCGAGAAATATCTTGAAAATCCGCGTCATATCGAAGTTCAGGTTATGGGCGATGGTGCAGGAAATGCCATTCATCTTGGCGAACGCGATTGTTCTTTGCAAAGACGTAATCAGAAAGTCTGGGAAGAAGCCAATTCCACCGTTCTTGATGATGAGGCGAGACAGAAAATCGGCATGATCGTGGCGAATGCTTGTGCCGAATTAGGCTATCGCGGTGCCGGTACAATCGAATTTCTCTATGAAAATGGCGAATTCTATTTCATTGAAATGAATACCCGTCTTCAGGTTGAACATCCGGTAACGGAAGCCGTAACCGGCATTGACCTTGTTCACGAACAGATTCAGGTTGCCGCCGGCGAAGGTCTTTCGGCAAAACAAAGTGATATCCACTTTTCAGGCCATGCGATTGAATGTCGTATCAATGCCGAGGATCCGGTCAACTTCACCCCTTCCCCCGGATTGATTACCCATTTCCACACACCGGGTGGTCTGGGTGTACGTGTTGATTCCGGCGTTTATTCCGGTTACCGGATACCGCCTTATTATGACAGCCTAATCGGCAAACTGATTGTTCATGGAAGAACACGGCTTGAATGCATGATGCGGTTAAGGCGTGCTCTTGACGAGTTCGTTGTCGATGGTATCAAAACAACACTGCCGCTTTTCCGCGATCTTATCGGCAATGAAGATATAGCCAAGGGAAATTATGACATCCACTGGCTGGAAAAATATCTTGCCAATAAGTCGGCTTCGAATAGCTGATAACGTTGTCTGAAAAAGAAAAAGATAAATTAACCCCTGCGCTACTTCTAAGCGCCTATGCGCAGGGGATTTTTCCTATGTCGGATGATGCCGAAGACCCCGACATTTATTGGATACGTCCGGAACGGCGTGGAATTATTCCTTTGGACAATTTTCATATTCCGAAAAGTCTGAAGAAAACTATGAAAAAAGAGCCGTTCAAAATCGTCATTGATTCCGATTTTGAAGGCGTTATTTCCGGCTGTGCCGAATCAAAGCCTGGACGTGAAACAACATGGATCAATCACCCCATTCGTAAAGCTTATGGTGAGCTATTCGAACTGGGGTTTTGCCATACAGTAGAAGCTTGGCAGAATGAAAAGCTTGTCGGTGGTTTATATGGTTTGGCTTTGGGACAAGCTTTTTTCGGCGAAAGCATGTTCTCTCGCGTCACTGACGCTTCCAAGATATGTCTTGTTGCGCTTGTAAACCATTTGAAAAGCCATAACTTCATTCTTCTCGACACACAATTTACAACGCCTCATCTCGAACATTTCGGCGCGATAGAAATTACGAGACAAGATTATGAAACGCGCCTGAAAAAAGCCCTATCCGGCTACGCCGAGTTTTAAAATCTTTATCTTTTCTCGCCAAATTGTCGGCTAATTTCCCACATGTTTTTCAAAAATTTTTGGTAGGAAAAAAAGATTGTTGTTTTGGCAATTTTTCTGTTTGCCTTTGGCGAAGTTTATGCTAGTTGCAGTGCGGCGCCCTTATAGCTCAGTTGGTAGAGCACCTGATTTGTAATCAGGGGGTCGGGAGTTCGAGTCTCTCTGGGGGCACCATTTAGTACCTTGATTTACAAGTGTTTTCCTAGACACGAAGAAATAACAACAACAAAGTTTGACACTTTTTTAAGAAGGGTAGACATTTTTGTTTTCCTTCTGTTCAACTTTCTTCGATTCGTTCGGCCGTCGCTTCCCCTTTTTTGCCTTGTTCAGTTAATATTAAATAGTGCCTTTCAACACATTAAACATATCTCTATCGATATCACCAAACGACATGTCAGAACCAAGGTGTAAATCAACGAGCTTGTTGTTCATGGTGTCGGCCCCCGATAACTATTACGGCCTAGGATAACAAAGGAAATCCGAGGCATTCCTGCTTTCAACACCTAATTAGTATTCTTTTTTCAGTATCTGGTGTTTTAGCCTTTCCATCTTTTTGGGGATGCCAAAATCATTGCCATTTTTCCTATAACGGTCACTGCCATATCTGCCAGCAAAGTCAGTGCCGACTGATACCCCGGTTCTGTCAGAATTGTTTTGGTCAATTCCTTTGTCAGAGAGTTGGAAATCACGGTCTTTAATACCGAGATTATTGGCATATCCGCCGATAATCCGATAAACCTTTCTATAAGCAAACCACAACAATATACTGTGAACTCAATACAAAAATTACTTAGTAAAAGTTACGAATTATATTGTGGCCTTCCTCATTCGATTGCATAGTAAGTATCAAACAGTCATAAAGGTCTGCTCACATGGATAAAGATAAATTAATTGACGTTAAGCAAAAGTTTTCTGTTTGGTGTGCATCAACCGCAGCCCGGGCTTCAAGGAATTGTCGATTTACGGGTGAACAAGGTGCAGAGATTGCTCTCAATAGCTCGCTTTTGGACTATAAGACTTTAGACGATTTACCTGACCCGCTTGAATTTGATAATTTACATAAAAAATTACGGCAAAAAATATGTTTAGCGGCCGAAAATACTATCAAAAACAGCACTATGCATTTTACACATGGAGTAGCTGCAAAATTTATAAATATTTATTTTAAGGCTATGTTCCTTAATGATGTACCAGCAGACTGCTCTGACTATGAGAACAAAATAAACGCTTTGCATCCGCCGATAGACCGCCTCTTATTGCAAAAACTAGCAGAAAAAAATGTTGGCGGCCTCAGAAATTTTTGGCAGTGGAATGTATTTATAGGGTGGTCCAATTTTTCTTCCGACGATTATGAAGAGATCATAAAACATATCAAACAAGTAACCAAAGGTCGTTTATGGGAAATTGAAGAGTTTTGGCCCGGTTTTAATAAAACTAAAAAAGTTATCAATAATCCAACATTACCATTTTATGAAACATAAACACAAAGCGATGTTCCGTAAGCCTATAGCTCAACTGTGTTCAACTTTCGTACTCTGATCACTTTGTTTTTTAACCTTGCTGCAATGCCGGTGGAATAGCAGTCGCAGCGAAATTATCACGGTTAAAAAGCTCTTCTGTCATGAGGTTGTCGTTCGGTTTTGCACGAGAAATAGACCTAATCAAGGCGCATTGACATTGTCGTTATAGACATAACTGAAATAACTTGAACAGCTTGTGAAAATCGGTTCATTAACAGCTAGTCGAAGTCCGCTTAACAGGGCATCGCAGTAACGCAGCCTCGTCGAAAAGGAATTGAGATACCATACCATTCCGAACAAAGTTTTGCGTATGTTTTCAAACATTCCGGTTCGGTTTCCGAAGCGAGATGGAAACGCAAGGTCGCGCAAGAAGGCCATGTATAACTGTCATTCTGCAAACCGGTTTTTTTGTGAGATAACCATTGTCGCCAGCAGTTACAATACTGCGGAGATAGCCGGAAATCCGAATGCAGCTATTCGAGCCGGATATGTTTTAATAGTCATTGCCAAAAACATTGCATAAATGCCAACTGTTTGATTGTATTTGGTTTTCTGTTTTTAACATCAGCGGCAAGTGATACTGCGGGCAACGATATCAAAAGCGAATATGTTAGATATTATTCATTCTTTAGTGTCACCATTCGGATAGATCAGGATTTATTAAATGGCGCTCTTTTCTAAACATCACAAAAAATTTTGGCTATCAGCAAATTGATCGGTAGCTTTTATGAGGCAATCAAGGATACCCGGCTCAGAGTAACTGTGCCCGGCTCCCTCGACAATATGAAGCTTCGATGCGGGCCAGGATTTATGTAACCTCCACGCATAGGATAAACGACAGATAACGTCATGTCGGCCATGTACAATCACACAGGGCAGATGCCTGATTTTGTCAAGGTTACGAAAAAGCTGCTCCTCTTCAAGCCAGCAGTCATTAACAAAATAATGATTTTCAAGCCGCGCTATGTCCAAGGCCGCCCGGTCGGATTGTGGCGTTCTGGGAGATGGCTTCGGCGGTATGATCGATACATTATTCGCTTCCCATTCACTCCACGCGCGGGCAGCATTGATAGCAATATCTTCTTGCTCATGATTGAGCAGGCGGTGATAGGCGCCGATCAGGTCATGTCTTTCTGCAAGCGGTACAGGCTTAATATAATTTTCCCAATAATCAGGCGATATTTCCGAAGCTCCATATTGGTTCAACCAATTCATTTCGTCCCTGCTTCCGGTGAAAATTCCGCGAAGGACCAGACCACTAACATGATCCGGATGAGTCT
>CAMLLT010000093.1 GCA_946480935.1 uncultured Bartonella sp.
ATCGGTAAAGCCGCATTAAAAGCAGAAGTCTTATGCCTTGCGCTTGCCAATGTCAGCGCGGCAATCGGTTTTTTTCTTATCGGTCTTTCGGGCTTTAACGAAAGCATACCAATTTACGCGGGCTTACATATACTGACCATTGCTACATTGGGGCTTGGCGTGATGGGGGTTTTTACAATTGCCGGTTTACGTCATTCAGGACGAAAATTGATACCAATCCCTTGGCAATCAAAAGCGGCTATCGCATTTATTATACTCGCTGCCGCCATGCGCGTCCTACCGGAAATAACCGATCTCTTCGCTATCGGCAGTCACCATTATGCATGGGCTGCTATTTTCTGGTCTTTGGCTTTCTTCCTCTGGTTATGGGGATATCTGCCGCTCCTTGGACATCCTGTAAATAACTGACCTTATATGGTCGCTTAATTAGCCTGATAGACATCCATAAAACACCACGTGTTGAGAGAAAGCAAAGATGAGACATTGGATATTTTAGCCGAAACTTTAAGCCCGAGGATGAATTTTTAGGTTGCTACCGGAATAAAAGACAACGAATTTATCCATCTGGTGGATTACATATAGGCACGCATTTTAGAGCGCCGGTACTCTTCATTCGTTCACTTTTTTGAAGGTTAGTGGCAATGCCTAAACCGTTAACGCCTCAAAGATTTGACGATCTGACATTGCATCAAAACAATAAGAGACAATCTGAAATCATATGGGCGGCTGAAGCAAACGGGCGATATATTGGAACATCAGCAGATTTTGTACCCGATGCGCTTGCACATGTTGACGGCTTTCCGGTTTCAAAGGTCGCGCAGTGTTATTGCGGAAAAAGGAAAGCGTGCTTGACGGTCATTAACCGAAAACCATTTACTTTCAAATAACTCCACCCGCTATACTCCCAAAATACTCCAACAAGGTTTTGAAAGCGACCAATCGCGACTTGAATGGCCGATGGCTCGAAGTGTTAGCTTTCAATCCTTCAGGGCGGCCCAGAAAACAAAAGGCTATGAAGCAGTATCACACTTAAAAAAGGTGCATGTTCTATAAGGGAACAAGCCAATTGCTATGCGATATATCTCGAATTGATGGTCGGTTAAAAATGCTTAGAAATCGGGCGTTCAATGCGTAAATGCATCGCATTTCAATTTTGCGACTTTGAATTTTGCGACTTTGAATTTTGAGAAAAGGTCCGTATTCATGATATTAATTTTTGGCGTTATTTCTCTAAAGTAGACCGATATTTTTAATTACTTGGAATAACAAATGGATTGTCTGAAACGGGGTCTTTTATAATAATCGAATTGAGGTCAAAAATCGTTTTGATAAGCTCGACGGTCAGGGTATCAGAGGGTTTTCCGCTCGCAACTATTTTGCCGTTTTTCATTGCGATAATATTGTTAGCATAGCGACTAGCATGATTTAGATCGTGAAGAACAGCAACAATGGTGCGCCCTTTTTTGTTGAGTTCGCATAAAAGTTCCATGAGATCAATTTGATGGGCAATATCAAGAAATGTCGTGGGCTCATCCAATAACATGATGGGCGTTTCTTGTGCCAATGCCATTGCCACCCAAACACGTTGGCACTGTCCGCCCGAAAGTTGACTTATGGGTTTTTCAGCAAAATCCAACATTTTAACGTCTGTTAAAGCTTGCAAAACGGCCATTTCGTCAGTTCTTGACCATTGCTTGAAAAAACCTTGATGAGGAAAACGACCACGAGCGACCAATTCTCCAACACTTATTCCTTCGGGTGGTAAAGTACGTTGTGGCAAAAAGGCTATTATTTTTGCAACCTCGGCCGTTGGATAAGTTGAAATGGGTTTTTGATCAAGAAAAACGTTTCCTATTTTCGGAGATAATAAACGGCAAAGGGTACGAAGCAGGGTTGATTTACCACAGCCATTCGGTCCAATAATTGCCGTAAAACTACCATCCGGAATAGCGACCGATAAATCATTCAATATAAAATGATCAGAATATCCAACACTTAGATTTTTTGCGGATAATCGCGAATAATTCATAATAAATCCAAAGCAAAAATAATTTTATTTTATATTGCATTGCGAAATACATTCTGCAATAAAAAACATTAAAATATGACAATTTTAGTCATATAATTTTCGACATTGAAAAGGAAAGTCGTCATGTCAAAGGATCCTTTTGCCATACTTGATCAGGCAGACCATATGCGCGGTATGGAAAAAGTTGAAATGCGGATTGTCGATATGTGGCAACCATTTGCAAATTTGGTGCGGGTGAAAGGCCGGATAAATCCAACAGACTCCAAGATGTGGCAAAAGCCTAATGTAGCCGTACGCATTGATGTTGAAACGATAGAGGGAAAACGCCCGACCTCGCGCGTATATACTATTCGCAAATATGACCCCTCAACTCAAACAGTTGAAATTGACTTTGTTATTCATAAAGACGGATTGGCGATGCGTTGGCTTAATGACGCGAAAATTGGCAGTTCTACATTTATGGTGGGACCAAGACCGCATTTTATTCCCGATGAAAATTGCCCTTTTCCAACGCTTTTCTTTGCCGATGAAACTGCAATACCGGCAATTTACTCAATATTACAACAATGGCCCAAAGGCGCAAAAGCAAAACTATATATAGAATGTGGTAATGGTGCTGCGGTTGATGAACTGCCTCAAATAGAAGGTGTCGAGCACTTTGTTTATATTCGCAAACAAAATGAAGAAGCAGGCAAAACCGGTTATCTGGTTAAAAGTGCCGAGAGCTTTCTCGAGGCGGATAAATATCAAATATGGGTGGCCTGTGAACGCGAGGAAACGCGTAAAATCCGCAAACACTTTATGAGTGTTTGCGCACTTCCAAAAGATAAAATCAACGCAATTGGTTATTGGCGATATGGCACAAGCAGCACACAAATTGATGCAGCGCGCCTGGAATATTATACAAAAATCGTATCACAAGGGAATGGACTTGAAGAATTTGATGAATTCGATTTGCCAATTTGATTGATATTTCCCATAGGATTTTTAAATGACAAGAGCTAATAAAAATGTACTGGTCATTGTCTTTTCTTTCGTTTTAAGTTTTTTGTTATCCATAAGCACTTATGCAGGCGAGCAAGATTGGCCACGTATTATCAAGCATGAAAAAGGGCAATTGGAATTAAAACATAAGCCTTTACGTATTATATCGACTTCACCAAGTTTAACCGGAATATTATTAGCCAATAATACAGAATTATTGGCAAGTGCCGCATCAACGCCAAGTGCTTTGACCGATAATAAAGGCTTCTTTACCCAATGGGCAAAGATTGCTGACGAGCGAGGTGTCGAGGTATTATATAGTAACTTGAATTTTAACCTGGAAGCAATTATCGGACTGCAACCTGATCTGGTTATTGGCTCTACTATCGGCGGTGACAACATCGTTGATTATTACGACGAGTTGGTAGCACAAGGAATTCCAACTATGCTTGTTAACTATGGCAATTCGAGTTGGCAGGATCTTGCCGCAAAATTGGCATATGCAACAGGAAACGAACAAGATGCCAAAAAAGCAGTAGAAGATTTTGATGCAAAAATACAAGAAGCCGCCCAAAAAATTCAAGCTGATGGACAAACTGTTTCTATTATAGGTTATGACATTGGTGCAACTTTTTCCGTTAGCAAAAATAGTAGCCCGCAAGCATATATTTTAACCGGTCTTGGCTTTAAAGTGCTGCCTCTACCTGATGAATTGAAAAATAGCACTTCTGCAAGTGTCGATTTTGATTTTATTTCGCATGAAAATTTAGCAAGTGCTGTCAGAGGCGACGTGGTTTTTTTATTACGGGGCGAGGATAAAGATGTATCTGCATTTTTGGCCGATCCAATTTTGAGAAATCTAACATCCGTTAAAAACCAACATGTCTATCCGCTTGGCATTTCATCATTTCGTATTGACTATTATTCGGGACTTGAAATGGTGAATAAAATTTCAAAGACCTATCAACACTAATGGCAACATCTCCCGCTACAGACTATAAAAATACATCTTTTCATCATTGGAAAGCGATCGGCCTTATCAGCTTATTGATCTTGACCATCGGATTTTGTTTTGTTGCACTTTTTATCGGCTCTAAAGATATTTCAGTGCAGCAAACCATAACAGCAATATTCTCTCCAAATATGAGTGATAATGACCATCTGGTGATTATGGAACTACGTTTGCCTCGTAGTTTTATAGCTGTTTTGGCCGGTTGCGCACTTGGATTATCCGGAGTGATAATTCAGGCTTTAACCCGCAACCCGCTCGCAGATCCCGGCATTATCGGCATTAATTCCGGAGCTAGTTTTGCAGTGCTTTTAGCCGCGTCGCTTTTCCATATAAACTCGATTCTGAATTATATTTGGTTTGGATTTATCGGTGCAGGATGTGCCGGTATTTGTGTTTTGTTTTTAAGTAAGCATAAAGGGCGCTTTAACAATCCTTTACACCTTATTTTATCAGGTGTTGGCATGACAATCGGTCTGTCATCTGCAAGTAGCTTATTATTGATCAATAGTTCACCCATTATTCTCGATAAGTTCCGCCATTGGTCTGCCGGCAGTATTGAAGGTCGCGGTTATGACGCTCTCATAATATTGTTGATTTGCGTTGGCATGGGTTTGCTAACATGTTGTTTTCTCGCAAAAAAATTTAATATTGTTATGCTAGGCGACGATATTGCGCAATCATTAGGATTAAATTTAAAAAAAATTTGGCTCTTGGCTTTTTTGGCAATTATCATTTTGTCCGGTAGTGCTACCGCAGCCATTGGGCCGATCAGCTTTGTCGGACTTGTTGCCCCCCATTTAGCCCGCTTTTTATTTGGTCATGATTATCGCTGGCTTTTGCCTGCTTCCGCATTACTCGCAGGTCTGCTCCTGTTAAGCGCCGACATTATTGGCCGAGTAATTATTGTACCGAACGAAGTAGCAGCCGGCATATTAGCCCTTCTTCTTGGTGGGCCATTTTTTGTTTACGCCGTTGTCAAATTTTACAAAGGCTTGTCATGAAGAAAAATTTTATTTTGCGTACGGGCTCCTGGTCTATTCTTATTTATAAGCGCAATTTCTATGTTTGCCTGATATTAGCTTTTTTTTTGTTTTTCATCAGTATTTTACACATTAAAAGCGGTAGCTATTTTTTAAGTTATTCTCAAATTTGGCAAAGTATTATTAATCTTGGTGAGAATGCGACGATCGATCGTATTGTCTGGCGGTTGCGTATACCGCGTATTATCACAGCACTATTTGTCGGCGGTGCCTTAGGTGTAGCGGGTGCTGTTTTTCAATCCTTATCGCGTAATCCCCTTGGTTCGCCCGATATTTTGGGCTTTACGACCGGTGCCGCAACCGGAGCAATTTTACAAATCATTTTAGTAAATGCAGGCTCTTGGCAAACAATACTGGCAGCGATTACAGGTGGTCTTATAACTTCGTTTATCATTTTTTTACTAGCTTATCGACGACATCAACCCCTTTCTATTACACGTCTTGTTTTAATAGGTATCGGCATTGGTGCAACATTATCGGGCATTAATACTATTTTGTTAGTGATGGGAAACCTTGATCAAGCCGCTAGCGCCCAGCTTTGGCTTTCGGGTTCCTTAAATATCCGGACATTGCAGCATGCTTTGTCAATCGCATTGGTTTTTTTAGTTGTAACGCCTGTTATTTTTAGTCAGTCGAAGAGGCTTAGTCTTATGGAGTTGGGTGATGACCTTGCTAAACAATTAGGTATAAACCTTAAACGAACACGCCTTATTTCAATTATCGCAGCAATTATCTTGACAGCAGCTGCAACTGCAGTTGCCGGCCCTATTGCATTTGTTGCTTTAGCAGCCCCCCAATTAGCCAAACGCATAATTCATTCACCTAATCTTGTTTTACTGGCAAGTGCATTGATGGGGGCTATCCTCGTTGCCGGAGCGGATCTTTTAACCTTACGCATTACGCTAAACTTGAACTTACCCATAGGTTTGGTCACCGGACTATTGGGAGCAACTTATCTTATCTGGCTATTAAAATATCAATCACGTTAATCTCTTAATATTCTGCTGTGCATGATCAATTTCATATTGCAGAAGGTTAAAAAATCCAATAAGCATAAGTTGACTTTTTTTATCATATTTTTGGGCGGGGCCATGAAAAAACAGTTCTATAAGGCATTTACTTTAAGTTGGGCTGCTATTGTGCTTTTGCCGGCAAGTAGCATATCGGTTTTGGCTGAAAACACGGACACCGCTGATAAGCAATCAACAATGCTTGATGCAATCATCATTACCGGTGAAAAAATAGAACGCGATATTCGCAAAACGGCCTCTTCAGTAACTGTTTTTACTTCCAATTATTTATGGAAAAATGCATTCAATGATCGGTCTGTTCATGATGTTGTAAATGGCACGCCGAACGTCCTTTATACTGACTCTGTTTCCGCCCCCATTATACGTGGCCAGGATACCCAAGGGCCCAACACACGTGCCGATGTTTTCTGGAGTGGCACAATACCACGCGCTACCACCAATATTGACGGTCATTATACCAATTATTATGAATTATTTTTTGGTTCTTCCGGGCTTTGGGATGTAAGCAGTATTGAAGTTTTTAAAGGCCCTCAAACGACATCACAGGGCGCTAATGCTATTGCCGGTGCCATCGTTATCAATACCAAAGACCCAACCTTTACAAAAGAAGCTGCCTATCAGGCAGAAATAGGCAATTATAACCAAAAGCGCACATCATTCATGGCATCGGGACCGATATACAAAAATGAATTGGCCGGGCGTATAGCGCTTGATTATTCAGGCCGGGACACATTTATTGATTATAATAATCCCAATTTTTTAAGTAATGATGTCAATTTGGATTTTCTTTATCTTAATGGTCGCGCCAAATTATTATGGCAGCCGGCAGAAATACCAGGACTTGAAGCAAAATTAACTTATTCACGAACCAACAATAACCAGCCAACTCAAGAAATGGCATCTGTTCCTTATGATGATTTGAAATATAATTTCAATATGATGCCGGGATGGAGGCAATATACAGATACAGGAATTTTTGACGTAAGTTATGAGTTCGAAAATGGTATGAAATTATATAATACTGTTCAATATTCGCATTTCAACGTATCTCGTCGTACCGGTGTCCCCATAAGGGGCGATGCCGACATTACCCAAAATAATATTTCCAATGAAAGCCGTCTTACCTTTGGTAATGAAGATGATGTATTAAGTGGCGTTGCGGGTGTGTTTGTCAATCAAGTAAACTCTGATGATTTTTTGCTGTTTATAGGCCACACCCAGTTTGACGATAAAAAGCGTAATATTGGCATTTTTGGTGAAACAAGCTATAGATTAACCGATCAATGGACATTAACGAGTGGCTTGCGCTATCAGCATGACGAAGTAACGCGAATTGGAAACTCGGTCCTTACACCAAATTCACTTGATTATGACGAAACATTTTCAGAATTTTTGCCTAAAGTTTCACTGGCCTATGCAATCAATCCTGATTGGACTGTCGGTGCAATGATTAACCGCGGTTATAATCCTGGCGGTGTATCACTCAATTTGAATTCACGCCAATGGATGAAATTCAAAGATGAAAAAGTTTGGAATTATGAATTATTTACCCGTGTTAATGTATTAGAAAATCGCTTGAATTTAAACAGCAATATTTTCTACATGGATTTTAAAAATAATCAGTATACTATTCCAGTGGTTATTTCGCCGGGCGTTGCACAATCCTATACAATCAATGCTGAAAAAGCCCATTCTTACGGTTTAGAGCTTAGCCTTGATTATGCAATATTGGATAATCTCCAGTTAAGGGCAGGCACGGGACTTTTACGCACCGAAATTGATGAAATCTCTAGTAACCTTGCCTATAAAGGCAATGAATTTGCAAAATCTCCAGGTTATATGCTCAATGCCGGCTTTAACTGGGATATCACCGAAAAATGGAGTTTTTCGGGCGATGTGCGCCATTTAGACAAATATTATTCCGATGTAGCCAATACACCAAGTTATGTCGTTGATGCATATACTATTTCTGATTTACGTATGCGTTATAATTTCAATGACGCTATCGAGATTTTTGGCTTTGTAAATAATCTTTTTGATGAACGCGTTGCAACCTATAAGGCTGCCGATAGTACTTTGAAAGGTATAGACGCAAGCGTTACCATGCCACGCAATTTCGGCCTTGGAATTAGAGGAACGTTTTAAATCGTGATGTTTGACCTGAAGGCTACCTTTGAAATCGGGGTAGCCTTTATCTATAAAAAATCAATAATAACCCGATAGAGCAAAAAATTTCAAAATTACAAAAGCCAGCATCAAATTAATTTAGGCTACATATTATTTCGGGGACTATATTGTTCGAGAAAGATTTCCGGAATATTTGAATCTCTCTCAAAATGACTTAGTTCCCTAAAGCAGTATTCGTACCACCGCTCTATATCATTCTTGCTAAATTCTTTAGGAAAATATCTAACATATTGTTTTTATTTTGTGATTTTTGGTGCCGCATGCCGGAATCGAACCAGCGACCCCATCATTACGAATGACGTGCTCTACCAACTGAGCTAATGCGGCACAGATTCTTGTCTTCAAGACAGAACCGGTATCGGGTGATAGCCAAAAGATCGTCTGAAAGCAAGCGTCCAATTTTATCTTTTGGTAATTTTCATTATTAACTGGCAACACAATGTCAAAACACAAGCTTTTTTTAAAATCATTAACAATAGAATTGGTTTGCCTATTTGCCACCCGATGCTTATTCTAGATTTCAATGTTTTTAGTTTGAGGAGAATTTTTCTTGGCTAGTGCCGAGCAAGCTATCCGCAACGCATTGCTTAAAATTGATGCCAGCAATGTTGCTCAAAGGCGGCTGATTTATGAATCTGCATGGAACGCCCACGAACGTGCATTGTTGGCTCAACATGATTTGAGCAACGAGAG
>CAMLLT010000094.1 GCA_946480935.1 uncultured Bartonella sp.
CCAATCCACGAAGTTTATGTTAAAAAAGGTGCTGATGAATTAGAGGTCAAAAAAGCCCTCATGGAATGCGGATATCCTGCACCTTATTATGTTACATGGCAGGGTTATGATTTAACAGATAACCAGGCGGTAGAGTACACATCATGTATGGAAAAGTCTGGTTTTAGAGTCATAGAACGTGTAGGCAGAGATGCCGCCTGTTATACATACAGGAACCAAAACCTACCTGCTTGTAAACCAAATGCGGTTATTCCCTCCCGGAGTGTTTCTAGAAGAGTGAATAGTGCTTATTGCAAAGAATGGAAAGACGAGCATCTGCCAGTCTGTCAGCCGTAATCAGGAGCAAACATTATGATGATGAAAACAATCGGTATCGCAGCAATATCTATGGCGACTATCTTCATAAGTGGTTGTTTGACAATGAGTGGTGACTACAAAGTCACCGCAGTCGATCAAGCAGGTAAGCCGCTTATGGAAAAGTCTGAAATTTATGCTGAAGGAAGCATGATTTATACGATGAGAAATGCAATTTGCGCCAACAATCCCGGAGCCACCGTCCACATTACAGATATTCATACCGGAAAAGAATTAAAGAGTGAAAGCCCTTATAAATGTAGATAAACCCACTACTTCAAATCTGAATTATAATAAGCGCAATTCAGTCCTTTATTATAAGTGACAAATCTTGTGATCTTGTCCTCATTATCAACATATACACGCAATTCACATGATTTAGTAACATAGCCCCCGAGCGGACTGCCTGAACCAGTTACCAAGAAGTTGCCTTCTTTTTGTCGATAATAATATTTTTCGCCCTTTTCATCCACGCTGAAACCACCACCTGGCCCGATGGCTTGTTGTAAATCACTGATTGGCCGGCCTCGCCATGCAGCTTGTGTTTCAGCAGGGATATTGGTTGAAAACCAACAGCCTCCCAAAAGTGTAACAACTGGCAGAAAGAATAAAACCTTACCCAATAAATTAGCCCGCCTAATTTGATGAAGAGACAGCTATTCGTATAAAAATCATATTTAAAAAACAACAAAAGTCGTGAACGCATTGTCATGAAAGATATCAAATGACAACCATAATAGGTCCATAGGTTCTTTGATAGCGACTATCTGTCTTGAGGTAAAAGAAAACGACTACAAAGAAAGACCGATCCCAATGTGCTTCATTGGATGGTGTATTTGAGATGGTAAATTTGAATAACGTAGGGAGTCGTGTATCTGATAATAGAAATAGGTATTATGTCGATTGACTCTGTGATCGTTAATAAAATGAGCTCAGCTATTGACTTGCTTTTCTACACGTCTATTATCCGCCCGAAAACGGGGTGAATAACCATAAAAATTGAGTCAGACTTTGTATGTGCTGTTTCTGTATAGACTAAGTCAGGGCTAAGATTGGGATCAGGCTAAACTTGTGACCATACAATGATGCGGCATGTATGCTTTCTATAGCAGTACACGCTATCACCATGTGTATCCGGTATAGCAAAGGTTTCTCTGTCGGTTCACCACCTTGGGAGGAAATGATTGACTGAGAATGGTATATTGGCGCAACCTTTGCTCAAGGTCGAGGATCTAAGCGTCCGGTTTGGAGCCACAAGGGCTGTCGAACATTTGAGTTTCAACGTTGAAAAAGGCAGAACGCTTGCTGTGGTGGGCGAATCGGGTTCCGGTAAGTCGGTCAGCGCCTTGTCTATACTCGGATTGATTGAAGCAGCAGGCGGCGTCATTGACAGTGGCGCAATCCACTTCCAGTCGTCTAACGGCGACCAGAACATTGTCGCGCTTTCCCAAAAGACGATGCGGCGGATCCGTGGCAAGGAAATCGCAATGATTTTTCAAGAGCCGATGACGTCGCTTAATCCGGTCTATACGATTGGCAACCAGATTTGCGAAGTTCTTATGTTGCATGAAGGTATGGGACATCAGCAAAGTATGGCTGAAGCCAAGCGCCTTCTAGATCGCGTCCGTTTGCCAGATGCGGCCGCTATGCTTGGACGTTATCCGCATCAATTATCCGGTGGTATGCGCCAGCGCGTGATGATCACCATGGCATTGGCCTGTCGTCCTTCACTTTTAATAGCAGACGAGCCGACAACAGCATTGGATGTGACTATTCAGGCACAAATCCTTAAGTTGATCCGTGAGCTACAAAAAGAGACCGGTATGGGGCTTCTCTTTATCACTCATGATATGGGGGTCGTTGCGGAAATGGCGGATGATGTTGTTGTCATGTTCCGTGGCGACAAAGTCGAGGAGGGGCCCGTTGAACAGATTTTTGCCTCTCCGCGTGAGGAATATACCAAAGCACTGCTTTCAGCCGTACCGCACCTTGGAAGCATGAAAGGACGGTCAAGGCCGTGCCGTATACCGATTCTGACTATTGACGAGGATGGCATTGCCCACTCTGAAGAAGAACATACCGTGGATACGGCGCGCTATGATTCTCCTCCGTTGCTTTCGGTCAAGGATTTGAGTGTGCGTTTTGATATGCGTGGTGGCCTTTTTTCGCGTGTCGTCGGTGGTGTCCATGCTGTCAATCGTGTTAGTTTTGATATCTATCCCGGCGAGACATTGGCCCTTGTTGGTGAATCCGGTTCCGGTAAGTCAACCATCGGACGAGCCGTCCAACAATTGCAAACTATAACTGGCGGGGATATCTCGTTTGACGGAGATTCCTATAATAGGATGACACGACAACAAAAACAGCAACTGCGTTCTCGTGTCCAGTATATATTCCAGGATCCTTTCGCCTCTCTTGATCCCCGCAGAACAATTGGATTTTCTATTGCAGAACCTCTGCGCACCCACAGTATATATACTGATCAGAATCTGATACGTGATAGGGTGGTATCGCTGCTCGAGCGGGTTGGTTTAAGTGCCGAGAGTGCTACGCGCTATCCGCACCAGTTTTCAGGTGGACAACGCCAACGCATCTGTATTGCCCGTGCACTTTCTGTGATGCCCGAATTAATCATCGCCGATGAAGCGTTGTCGGCTTTGGATGTCTCTGTACAGGCACAGATAATCAATTTGATGATGGATCTACAGGAAAGCGAAAACCTGGCCTTTTTGTTTATAAGTCATGATATGGCGGTTGTCGAGCGAATGAGCCATCGTGTTGCCGTACTTTATATGGGGCAAATCGTAGAATTTGGTAAACGGCAGCAGATTTTCGAAAATCCGCAGCACCCATATACAAAACGACTATTAGATGCTGTGCCGATTGCGGATCCGTTGCAACGCAAGGTTGCCATAGATGACAGTGATCTGCCCGCAAGCCGAATTTTGCCGAAAGGTGCCGAACCTGAGAAATTGATATATCATGAGGTTGCTCCCGGTCATATCATCGGCCTGAGCATAAATGAAGGGCGTCAGTTTATTAAGGAATAATTGATTGAGGAGTATAACATTGTTCAAACTAACAGCAGCTCTTTTAATGGGTGTGGTCTTTTTTTCCGGAAATGACGTTATGGCAGCCGGAAAATTGACAGTGTCTTCCCCCCAAGATCCGGGCAGTCTTGATCCGGTTGATACATTTCTTGTGAATTGGGCCTCTATCGGCACCAACGTGTTCGACGGACTAACATGGCGCGGGCCTGACATGAAAATCGAGCCGGGCCTTTCCACGTCATGGGAAGAGCTGGACAATGGCATGCGCATCCGTTTCCGGTTGCGTGAGGGCGTTACCTTCCAGAACGGTGAGCCTTTCAATGCGGCCGCCGTCAAATTCACCTTTGATCGACTTTTGGGCGAAGAAGGCGGCAAAGGTCCACAACAATCCAACTATATTTCAATCAAGTCGGTTGCTATTGTTGACGATTATACGGTGGATTTTATCCTCAAGGAACATGACCCTGTTTTGCTGACCAAACTGGCCGGTTATGGCGCAATGATTGTTCCGCCGAAATATATTGCCGAAAAGGGGGAAGAATACTTCAACATGCATCCAATCGGTACGGGTGCCTTCCAGGTTGTGGATTATCAGCCTCGCATCAAGGTAGCGCTTCAGGCAAATGAACATTACTGGCGCGGTGCTCCGAAACTGTCCGAACTTGAATATCGCTTTATCAGTGAGCCAGCGACAGCCGTCGCTGAATTGCAGGCGGGGCGCGTTGATCTGGTTATACCGCCCACTATTCCCGTCGGCATGATTGATACAATCAAGAAATCAGACAATCTTGATGTGGTCACTGCCCAGAGCCCGACAGTTGTATCCTTGCGCTTCAATACACGTGATGGCATTACCAAAGATTTGCGAGTTCGTAAGGCTCTTAATCTGGCAATTGACCGCGAAGCTATCATCCAGTCTATCCTTATGGGGCAGGCGGAAGCCATTTCCAGTTTCCAAAGCAGTCTGTCTTTCGGAAATGATCCGAACATGAAGCCAGTTGCCTACGATCCTGACCAAGCGCGTGCGCTATTGAAAGAGGCGGGTGTGAAAGATGGCGCGGAAATCCAGATTGATATCCGGGGCAATGATGCAACATTCGGCGAAGTGGCACAAGCTATCGCATCCTACCTACAGGTCGTTGGTATCAATGCTACTGTCAAGACTTATGAAACCAATGTTCTGTTGAACGATATCATCCCAAATGGCAAAACCGGAGCCATGTTCCAGCAATCTTGGGGTGGCTGGACATTTGATTTTGATAATACGGCCATTGCTTTGTATCACACAGGCGAAAAATGGAACCCTTACGAAAAAGATGAGGAACTGGATAAAATGCTTTTAGCCCAGCGTTCCATGCTTAATCGCTCCGAGCGCGAAAAGGCTTTACAGGATATTGCCCGCTATACGGTTGATCATGCCTATGAAATGAATCTTTACAGCACCAGAGCGATCTACGGTATAAACAAGCGGGTTAAAAATTTTGTTCCCGCACCTGACAGCCGGATGCTACTCAACACAGTTGAAGTCCAATAACTATGCATTTGATCATCTGATATTAAAGCGACCTATCCTTCCGGATAGTAAACAGGGGACAAGTCATGGCAAGCTTCATCGCCAAGCGGCTTATTCAGGCAATTTTTGTATTTTTTATCGTGACGCTTCTGGTGTCATGGGCCATTCGTTTGACGGGTGATCCAGCAATTATGTTGGCACAGGGCGCTGGTAGTGTGACCGAAGAAGATCTTGCACGTATCCGTGAGGCTTTGGGGCTAAATCAACCCTTTCTATCACAGTACTGCGATTTCCTTCTGGGGTTTTTCCGGTTCGATTTTGGCAAAAGCTTTATCGGGGGCACCCCGATTTCCTTACTCATAAAGCAGTCGCTGCCATGCACACTTGCCCTTGCTTTTACTTCAATGTTATTTTCCATTTTGCTTTCTATTCCGCTCGGAATAATGGCTGCGGTCCATAAGGGAAAATGGATTGACCAGTTGATCCGCATTTTGTCATTGGTAGGCTTGTCTTTCCCGAACTTTTGGCTTGGCACCATGCTGGTGCTATTTTTTGCTATTGTGTTACAACTTTTGCCGCCGAGTGGAATGGGCGGACCGGAAAGTTATATTCTGCCTACTGTCACTATGGGAATTATCCTGACTGCGATTAATGTTCGCCTCGTACGTACCTCCATGCTGGAAGTGTTGAACTCGCAATATATTATGGTAGCCCGTGCAAAAGGACTGAGTGAAACGCGCGTTCTGTACAAGCACGCTTTACGAAATTGCGCAATTCCGCTTGTCACTTATATCGGACTTCAATTTGGCGGCCTGATTGGAGGCATTGTCGTTATAGAGAAAGTTTTCAATTGGCCCGGGCTTGGCACAATGGCTTTTGAAGCTGTCTTTTCGCGGGATTATCCTTCTCTTCAAGCTGTCATCGCCATAATGGCAGTGGCGATTATTATGATTAATCTTGTTGTCGATATTGCCTATGGATTAATCGATCCCAGAATTCGTGTGAGATAGACCATGGAACTTGTTGAAACTGCAAATCCTAAACGGGCGTGGAGATCACTGGAATTTATTCTGGGGGTGTTTCTGGTAGGCGGAATTATTTTGGGTGTCATCTATGCCCTAATCTTTATGCAAGCCAGTGCCAGCCGGTTAGATCTGGCTCACAGGCTGTTGCCTCCATTTCGGGATTATGCCCATATTTTTGGAACAGATCCAATCGGCCGTGATGTGTTATCGCGAGTGATGACGGGTGGGGCTATTTCCCTGCAAATCGGATTTTATTCCGTAATTGTTTCTCTTGTAATCGGTGTATTTTTTGGATTAATTGCCGGTTACTATCGCGGTATCACTGATATGCTGGTCATGCGTTTTGCAGATGTCCAGTTGGCTCTGCCTTTCATTCTGCTGGCAATTACTTTTATGGCGATTATAGGTGGCGGTTTTTGGCAAACGATAATTTTGCTCGTCGTGTCACAATGGGTGCAATATGCACGTCTGGTTCGCGGCTCTGTTTTGGGGCTGAATGATCAGGAATTCATCCTGTCGGCACGCGCTATAGGAGTCTCTAATCCTCGCATCATTTTCCAACATATGTTGCCCAATTTGTTAGGTCCGGTAATAGTGCTGATGACGCTGAATGTGGCTAATAATATACTGCTAGAGAGCAGTCTGACTTTCCTCGGTATGGGGGTTGATCTGAAAACGCCAAGTTGGGGTGGCATGTTGGCCGACGGTCGCACCTATTTGCAAAGTGCTTGGTGGGTCAGTTTCTTTCCTGGTCTGGCAATCCTGTCAACTGTTCTGGGCTTAAATCTGCTTGGAGATTGGCTGCGTGATATTCTTGATCCTCGAGGGAGAACACGTTGATGAGTATAATCTATCAAAATTCCGTTTCGCGTTCGCTCACACAGTGGTGTGCGCGTATTGAGCAAGAATACAAATCAACTGACCTGATATCATTATGGTTGTTTGATGATCTTGATAGTCTTCAAATTGCTCAAAAAAACATGCAGAATAAAGGCTATCAGCTATCTCTTCATTGCGCACTAAAACCACTGGTGCACTTTTTCATGTATCTCGAAAATACTGAAAATCTGCGTCAGATAAAGGTAACCTATCCGGTTTCGCCCAATGCGAAAGAAAATCGCTTTAGACTGGAAGCCTATCCGCTAGCCGGCATGTTTCCACACGCGAGGGTAGCTTTTGAAGCCGGATCTGACTGTGATAATTATTACGTCCATCTTGTTTATACTGATGGCACAACACGACAAGAGAAGGTATTTGCCCCAAATCAGCTGGCGAAAGATTGCTTCGGGCGGGACATATTGCGCCCTTGCGGATGGTTGCGTGTCTATCGCAATGGAGAATGCATTCGTAACGAGCAAGTTGTCACGGACCTCGACGAGGTTTTTGATGGCGCTATGCAAGCCATCCGCACAATGCCGCTGCCGCCAACGATGCCTTATTTCGAAGAATTATCGATCCGCGTCAGCCTGCCGCAGAACGAAAAACCGGTTGGCTATGGCCAAGAGGTCATCAGTTATCAGGAAGCTTTGCACGAGGAATTATATTTCTCGACACTTGAATATTACCAGTCAATCAACGGGCTTCCTCCGGAAGACCGTACTGTTAGACCGGGCCAGATAGCGCCCTTTATAACCCGCTCCAAGGATGACAATTGTCATATTGTTATTGAACTTCTCCCCTTGTCGACAAAAACTACGAGTTCTGCTGCTCAAGAACCCGAACTAGCCGATCAGCCAATGTCCCATAGTGCCATAGCCGCAGCCCTTGATAATATTGGTGGAACATTACTGCAAGCGAAGAGCCGCAGCGGCCGTGGGGTACGTGCGCGTTATAATAAGGGAACTGATAATGCTGTTATGATCAGTGGTTGCCAACATGGCAACGAAACGACCGGTACAGTAGGAGCATTGCGTGCGGCACATATATTGTCATTAAGAAAAAATGCCCATTTTGTGATATCGCCTTTGGAAAATCCGGATGGCAACGCATTGTTTCTCAGGTCAATTCTCGAAAATCCTCATCATATGCATCACGCTGCCCGCTATACTGCCTTTGGTAACGACTTGCAGAATACACCGGATTCCGCACCAATGGAGCGTGAAATACGAATTGAAGGACGGAAATGTTCGGGTGCAAAATTGCATGTCAATCTCCATGGTTACCCAAGCCATGAATGGATCAGGCCGTTTTCAGGCTATATTCCGCATAATTTTGCAATGTGGACATTGCCCAAGGGTTTCTTTCTAGTCTTCCGCTATCGGGATGGCTGGGAAAAAACAACGCGTCAATTGGCGGAAAAAGTCACAGCTTGTCTTGCCTTGAATAAAGCCGGTTTGGCAATGAATGACTTACAGGTCAAATTATATCGACAACATGCTGGTGAACCGGGGTTTGAAACAATCAATGGCATTCCCTGTTCTTTTGCGCTTTATCCCAATGCCACTTTCGAGGTAGAACTCGTCACAGAATATCCCGACGAAACTGTTTACGGTGATGATTTTAAACTTGGGCACCAAATGCAGATGGATACCGTGCTGGCGGCCTACGAAGCTTGGCAAGTATTGATGCAAGAAAACAGTTAAAAGAGAGACAGGTTTGCTGATGAGAGAACTTTATCCGCCTATTGAACCATTCGAGCAAGGTATGCTTGATGTGGGTGATGGCCATAAGCTTTATTGGGAACGGGTAGGTACTAAAGGGGCCGAGCCAGCAGTTTTCCTGCATGGCGGGCCGGGCAGCGGTATTTCTGAAAATCATCGTCGGTTGTTTGATCCGAATAAGTATGATGTTCTGCTGTTCGATCAGCGTGGTTGCGGTCGTTCCACGCCTCATGCTTCGATAACTGCGAACACCACATGGCATCTGGTTGAGGATATGGAAAAGCTTCGTCAGATGGCGGGAATGGATCAATGGCTGGTTTTTGGAGGCTCTTGGGGGTCGACGCTGGCTCTCGCCTATGCCGAGACTCATCCGGATCATGTTAGTGGTCTGGTCCTTCGCGGAATTTTCACCGGAAG
>CAMLLT010000095.1 GCA_946480935.1 uncultured Bartonella sp.
GCTTCTTCGTTCCCCCGCTGGAATGAAGCTTTGACGACTTCTTTGGCGTATTCATCGGCAGCTTCACCGGTTTTACCAAGGCGGTCAGCAGCCCAAAGGCCGATCATGCGGTTGCGCTGGGCATTGGCTTTGAAACGAAGTTCCTCATCGATCATATATTTTTGTTCGAAAGCGTCCGCACGCTCTTTCATCCCGTCCATGAGACTCTCTCCTAATTTTTGCCATGATCCGGCCTATCGGCATGTTCTTGCAACATTTAAATCTCGTTAGCAATAGTATACTGTAAATTAACTTGTATCAAAGCGGGAAATTTTAGTGTCTATCTACAAGAGATGATTGTGAAATACGCGGAATTGAGTTAGGGAAACAACAAGCTAATTTATCCGGTTAATTGAAGGAAAAAGCCATGAACCGTCGTAACCGCGTCTATGAAGGCAAAGCGAAAATTTTATATGAAGGGCCAGAGCCGGGCACTTATATCCAGTTTTTTAAGGATGATGCTACCGCGTTCAATGCGAAAAAGCATGAAATTATTGACGGTAAAGGAGTTTTGAACAACCGCATATCGGAATATATTTTCACCCAGCTTGCTCGCATCGGTATTCCGACCCACTTTATCAAACGCGTCAATATGCGCGAACAGCTCATCAAAGCTGTTGATATGGTTCCACTCGAAGTTGTTGTTAGAAATGTTGCCGCCGGCTCTTTGTCAAAACGGCTCGGCATTGAAGAAGGCACCCCCCTTCCCCAATCAATCATCGAATTTTACTATAAAAAAGACAAGCTTGATGATCCGATGGTATCGGAAGAACATATTACTGCTTTCGGCTGGGCTACCCCTGCCGAACTCGAAGATATTATGCAACTCTCTATAAGGATCAATGACTTTCTGACAGGTTTGTTCGTCGGTGTCGGTATAGAACTTGTCGACTTCAAGATGGAATTTGGCCGATTGTGGGAAGGTGACGTTATGCATATTGTGTTGGCAGACGAAATTTCACCTGATTCTTCACGTCTTTGGGACATCAATACCAAGGAAAAAATGGACAAGGATCGCTTCCGCCGCGATATGGGGGGGCTGATTGAAGCCTATCAGGAAGTTGCAAAACGGTTGGGAATCATGAATGAGAATGAACAACCCCGACCAACAGGTCCTGTTCTTGTAAAATAATTCATCGGGCGGCTTTCTGGGCCGCCTTACCTTTTTTGGCAAAAGAAACGCAGGAATAAATGATGAAAGCGCGCGTAACCGTCACCTTAAAGACAGGCGTTCTCGATCCACAGGGTAAAGCCATTGTCGGCGCTTTGGATAGCCTTGATTTCAAAGGCGTTGAGTCTGTCAGGCAAGGCAAAGTTTTCGACATCGTGCTTAACGATCTACCCGAAGACGAAGCAAAAAAACAACTGACAGCAATGTGTGAACAACTCCTCGCCAATACAGTTATCGAGAATTATCGGATAGAACTTCTTTAATCGGAAACGGATATTGTTATGAAAACTGCTGTTATCCAGTTACCCGGACTAAATCGCGACCGCGATATGATTGACGCTCTCCGTTTGATTACCGGCGTAGAGCCTTTAAAGATCTGGCAGACAGAAACAACAATTCCCGATGTCGATCTTATCGTTATCCCCGGGGGCTTTTCTTACGGGGATTATCTTCGTTGTGGCGCGATTGCCGCACGCATGCCGGTTATGAAAGCGGTATTCGAACATGCGGAAAAAGGGACAAAGATTATCGGTGTCTGCAATGGTTTCCAAATTCTGGTTGAAGCCGGATTGCTTCCCGGTGCATTGATGCGTAATGCCTCTTTGCGATTTGCTTGCCGCGAAGTCAAACTCCAAATTGTCAACGACAAAACAGCATTTTCAAACGCTTATCGTAAAGGCGAAATCATACGTTGTCCTGTCGCCCATCATGACGGTAATTATTATGCCGATAAAGATACTATCGAGCAACTTGAGGGGAACGGACAGGTCGTATTTCGTTATGCCGAGGGTACGAATCCGAATGGATCAATCAATGATATTGCCGGTATCATCAACGAAAAGGGTAATATCCTGGGCTTGATGCCACATCCGGAAGATTTGATCGAACCCGCCCATGGCGGAATGGACGGAAAAAGACTGTTTACTAGCGCATTAGGACTTGCAGCATGAAAATCAAATATCTGGCGAGTTGTTCGCTTTTATCAGTTATATTAGCACTCGTAGCCTGCACCGAAAAAGTTGGTCCGGGAAATATCGAACTTGCTAGCGGAGAACCGGCATTAAAGACCATGGAACGCGTGGCACTAACGGCCAATCGCTGCTGGTTCAAATCGAATAAATCGGAATTCAGGCGCTATGGTTTTGAACCGGAATTGCAGTCGTATTCAGGTCGCCCGCGCATGCTGATCGTCCCCAAAAGCACACCCGGTGGCAAACCGATTTTAGTCGTTGAAGCTGAAGGCAATCCCGCAAAGGTTTCAGTTTATGGTCCGCTTATGGCAACCACTCATGGCAATGCTATAGGCGAGGATATTGACCGCTGGGTCAAAGGCGATAACCAGTGCTGATTAAAAATTTTTTATCGGCGCTGAAAATAAACTTGTTTGATGGAGCCAATCAATGAGCGTGAAGAACGACATTGCCATTACACCCGAACTCATTGCTGCACATGGATTGAAGCCCGACGAATATGCACGTATTCTCGAGCTCGTCGGTCGTGAGCCAACGTTCACGGAACTCGGAATATTTTCGGCAATGTGGAACGAACATTGTTCATATAAATCATCGAAGAAATGGCTCAGAACGCTCCCTACAAAAGGCGATTGCGTTATTCAGGGGCCTGGTGAAAATGCCGGCGTTGTAGACATTGGTGATGGCGAATGTGTGGTCTTCAAAATGGAAAGCCACAACCATCCTTCCTATATCGAGCCATATCAGGGCGCTGCCACCGGCGTTGGCGGAATTTTGCGTGATGTATTCACAATGGGAGCAAGGCCAGTTGCGGCCATGAATGCGCTTCGGTTTGGTTCACCCGATCATCCACGAACAAGACATCTCGTCTCCGGCGTGGTTTCCGGTGTAGGCGGATACGGAAATGCATTCGGTGTACCAACCGTTGGCGGCGAAGTGAATTTTGACAAGAGCTATAATGGCAATATTCTCGTCAATGCATTTGCTGCCGGAATCGCTAAAACCAATGCACTTTTTTATTCCAAAGCGGAAGGCGTAGGACTTCCTGTTGTTTATCTCGGCGCCAAAACCGGTCGTGATGGCGTCGGCGGTGCTACGATGGCTTCCGCCGAATTTGACGAAACAATTGGTGAAAAACGGCCTACTGTTCAGGTGGGCGACCCCTTTACCGAAAAATGTCTGTTGGAAGCGTGTCTGGAGCTCATGGCATCAGGTGCCGTTATTGCCATTCAGGATATGGGGGCAGCCGGACTCACCTGCTCTGCCGTTGAAATGGGGGCAAAAGGCGATCTCGGTATCGAACTTGATCTTGATCGCGTACCGGTTCGTGAAATCAATATGTCAGCTTACGAGATGATGCTTTCTGAAAGTCAGGAACGCATGCTGATGATTTTGAAGCCGGAACTCGAAAAAGAAGCGGCTGCAATCTTCAAAAAATGGGGGCTTGATTTTGCTATCGTCGGAAAAACGACTGATGATTTGCGGTTTCGCGTTCTTCATCACGGTGAAGAAGTCGCTAATCTCCCCATTAAAAAATTGGGTGATGAAGCGCCGGAATATGATCGGCCATGGGTAAAACCTGTAGAGGCTGAAAAAATAGATATCGCCAATATCCGACAGGTAAATCTGCAGGATGCGTTATTGAAACTTCTCTGTTCCGCTGACCAGAGTTCAAAGCGTTGGGTCTATGAGCAATACGATACCCTTATTCAGGGAAATAGTCTTGTGCGTCCGGGCGGCGATGCAGGCGTGATACGTGTCGAGGGAAATGCCCATAAAGCGCTTGCTTTTTCTTCCGACGTCACACCGAGATACTGTCAAGCTGATCCATTCGAGGGCGGTAAACAAGCTGTTGCCGAATGTTGGCGTAATCTCAGTGCAACGGGTGCCAAACCGCTTGCCTGCAGCGACAATTTGAATTTCGGCAACCCTGAAAAGCCCGAAATTATGGGTCAGCTTGTCTATGCAATCAAAGGTATTGGTGAAGCATGTAAAAAGCTTGATTTTCCGATCGTATCAGGAAATGTTTCGCTTTATAATGAAACCAACGGCGAAGGTATTTTGCCTACTCCCACAATGGCAGGTGTCGGTCTGATCGACGATTGGCATAAGATGGCAAGAATTGATGGAATGAAAGATGAAGATTTTATCATTCTCGTCGGTGATTGTGGTTCCCATTTGGGGCAATCAGTTTATTTACGCGATATTTTGGGCAAGGCAGAAGGTACCCCTCCCCACGTTGATCTTGACAAAGAAAAGAAAAATGGTTGTTTCGTCAGAAAATTGATAGAAACAGGAATGATTACCGCTTGTCACGACCTTTCTGATGGCGGTTTGGCAATTGCTCTGGCAGAAATGGTTATAAAATCGCATCATGGTATAAGTGCGAAATTAACCGGAAAGACGCCAGCCCATGCCGAACTGTTTGGCGAAGATCAGGCGCGTTACCTGATATCTGTCAATGCTGATCAATATGCTGCTGTTGAAGAACAAGCCAAAGCAGCCGGCGTAAAACTTACCAATCTGGGTAAAGTGACCGGTCAGGATCTCGTCGTTGAAGGATATATCGAACTATCTGCCAAACAACTTGAAAATGCCTATGAAAGCTGGTTTCCAGACTTTATGGAAAATAAGTAACAAACCGTCGATTAGCTATTCAGCTTATGCTATTCTGACCGAATAAAATATAGGAGATGCATTATGGCAATGGACGCACATGAGATTGAGAAACTCATTCGTGATGGCATTCCCGATGCCAAAGTGACAATCCGCGATTTGGCCGGTGACGGTGAACATTATGCAGCCGAAGTCGTTGCCGAAAGCTTTCGCGGCAAGAACCGCGTACAGCAGCATCAAATGGTTTATAACGCTTTGAAAGGCAATATGGGTGGTGTGCTTCATGCACTTGCCCTACAGACCAGTGTACCGGATTGACGCGGACTTTATTGCGAAAGGGCTTGTTTCATTCCCTTTTTAACCATACATATAACTCGATTTTTCGATAGCCTTAAGTGGCTTAAACGGAAGGAAAAGAAATGACCGCTGCCCGCGATTTTATTGATAACGAAGTCAAATCCAATGACATTGTACTGTTTATGAAAGGCACTCCCGGTTTTCCTCAGTGCGGGTTTTCTGGACAAGTAGTACAAATTCTGGATTATCTCGGACTTGACTATAAAGGTGTCAATGTATTGACTTCGGACGAATTACGTCAAGCAATTAAAGACTATTCCAATTGGCCAACCATCCCGCAACTTTATGTTAAGGGAGAATTCGTTGGTGGCTGCGATATCATCCGTGAAATGTTCCAGAACGGTGAATTGCAGAATTTGCTTGAAGAGAAAGGCATAGCTGTTAAAACTGCGTGAAATCATATTAGGACTATTGCCATTTTAATCATTGTGCCGGTCTTATGATCGGCACTTTTGTTATGGGGATCCCATGTCAGATAATTTGAGCGAACAACAGCACATAGATGCGGTAAAGGCAAATCTTGGCTATAAAGAATTTATAGTCATGATCGCAACACTTATGGCGACCAATGCAATTGCCATTGACATCATGTTGCCGGCAATGACTGACATGTCCCATAGTCTTCGGATGTCGGGCGAAAATGACCAACATTATATTATTTTTTCTTATCTCATCGGCTTTGGATTATCGCAATTGTCATTTGGGCCGATAAGCGACAGGTTCGGCCGGCGTAAGCCTATTATAGCCGGTTTGATATTTTATTCACTTTCGTCTGCAGCCTGTGCCTTTGCTCCAAGTTTTGCATGGTTATTGGTATTGCGGGCTATCCAGGGAATCGGAGCGGCGGCAACCCGCGTTCTCACAGTTTCCGTTGTGCGTGATATATATGGCGGCCGCCAAATGGCTGAAGTTATGTCCATTGTCATGATGGTCTTCATGATCGTTCCGGTTGTTGCACCGGCAATCGGTCAGGCAATTATGGTTTTCGGTCATTGGCAATTTATCTTTCTCTTTATGGCCTTGGCCGGTATTCTTATCGCTTTCTGGGTTTATTTCCGCTTGCCCGAAACCTTGTATGAGGAACGTCCTCTAACCTTTTCGTCTGTTGGAGAAAGCCTTATGATGGTTCTCTCTAATCGCGTTTCACTTTGCTATACTTTGGCATTTTCAATGGTGCTCGGAGGGCTATTTTGCACCCTTAACACTTCACAACAAATTTATGATGGAATTTATCATCTTGGCCCTTGGTTCCCTGCGGCTTTCGCTCTTGTTGCCGCCTTTCAGGCGCTTTCCTCTTTTCTGAATTCGCTATTTGTCGGCCGCTTCGGAATGCGGAAAATTTCCCATTCTCTGTTGTTGATTTTTTGTTTTGCATCATTGATCTGGTTTATCGGCTCGATCTCCGCAGGAGGATCCACTCCATTCCTATATTTCATGGTCCTGCTTATCATCATCATGTTTTCCTATGGTGGATTAGGTGCCAATTTCAACTCGCTTGCCATGGAACCTCTTGGAAAGGTTGCAGGAACCGCTTCTTCGGTATTCGGCTTTCTACAGACGATTATCGGTGCCGGACTGGGATTTGTTATTGCGCAAAAATTTGACGGTACAACAATTCCGATTGCAGGAGGATATTTTCTGCTTTCGTGTGGTGCAATCGTATTGATACTGATAGCAGAAAAAGGAAAACTATTTTCCGGAGTCCATCATAAATCTCATGTTACACTCATGAATTCAGACAAAGACTAAGCCCCCACCAACATTACAAACTTGTTATAGAACCGATTGTCTTCTGCCATATCCCGGTTGGCTTTCGATTGTTTCTTGAAGAAAAATAAAACTATCCCTGTTCCCACACATTAACAGCCGATAGTTTTATGGTCTTCTGTCGGAAAAAGATCTATTTGAACTCTATTTTCAGCCGTCTCTATAACTGATAGACAGCTGTTAAGGAGCGGAATAAAAACATATTCAAAGAACACTGAAATCGAAAAGCTTCTTGTCCAACAAGTGGCTTGGACGAACATTTGTCAATGCACGTATCATCGTGTCTTTACGGCCGGGCATTTTCTTTTCAATATCGTTCAGCATATTTTTCATCGCATTGCGCTGAAGACCATCCTGACTTCCGCAAAGGTTGCACGGAATAATCGGGAACTGCATCGCCTCGGCAAATTTTGCGAGATCTTCTTCCGCTGCATAGACAAGCGGACGCAAAACCAGCATATCTCCCTCGTCATTTACCAGCTTGCCCGGCATGGCAGCCAAACGTCCACCGTGAAAAAGATTCATGAAAAACGTTTCCAGCACATCGTCGCGATGGTGTCCTAGGACCAAAGCCGAGCATCCCTCTTCGCGCGCAATCCGGTAGAGATTGCCTCGCCTTAATCTTGAGCACAGCGAGCAGTAGGTTTGCGTATTATCCAATTTTTCAGTGACTATCGAATAAGTGTCCTGATATTCAATTCTGAAGGGAATTCCGTAGTGTTTCAAAAAGTCCGGTAAAACATTTTTTGGAAATCCAGGTTGTCCCTGATCAAGATTGCAAGCCAAAAGCTCAACCGGCAATAGGCCACGCCATTTCAGATCAAGGAGAAGCGCAAGCAATCCATAAGAATCTTTTCCACCAGACAAAGCAACGAGCCATTTCTGCCCCGGTTTAATCATCGAAAAATCGTCCAATGCTTGACGCATATGTCGCAACAAACGTTTTCTGAGCTTATTGAATTCAACAGTTGAAGGAGCATCACGAAATAGCGGATGACAGCCATCAACATTATCGTCGATATCATTCAATGCGACCATTTCACCTTCCTTCAAAAATGACCTAAAACAAAAACAGGGAGCCGATGGGCTCCCTGCATAAACAGCAAATTCGTTTCACGATTAACGTGAATAGAATTCGACAACCAGATTTGGTTCCATCTGAACAGCATATGGAACATCGGCAAAAGCCGGAATGCGTGTATAAGTTGCCTTCATCTTGGTGTGATCGGCTTCAATGTAATCGGGAACATCACGTTCCGGCAACTGGGTTGCTTCAAGAACAAGTGCCAATTGCTTCGACTTTTCACGAACTTCAATTACATCGCCGGGCGTGCAACGATAAGATTGAATGTTTGTACGACGACCATTCACATTCACATGACCATGATTGATGAACTGACGTGCAGCAAAGATTGTCGGAACAAATTTTGCACGATAAACGATTGCATCAAGGCGTGATTCGAGAAGACCGATCAAGTTTTCACCTGTGTCACCACGACGGCGGCCAGCTTCTTCGTAAATGCGGTGGAATTGTTTTTCCGAAATATCGCCATAGAAACCTTTCAGTTTCTGCTTGGCACGCAATTGTGTGCCATAATCGGAAAGCTTGCCTTTACGGCGTTGACCATGTTGACCCGGACCATATTCACGGCGGTTAACCGGAGACTTCGGGCGACCCCAAATGTTTTCGCCCATACGGCGGTCAATTTTATATTTCGTAGTTTCGCGCTTGCTCATCGCATTTCCTTAAAAATTAATTTCGAAACAATATTTATTGTTTCCGGGAAACGCGCCCTCCTCTGCCCATGAAAATCCATGGACTGACAGGACAAATCGCGCACGCTTTGCGCAAATGTCCACGGGACACGTC
>CAMLLT010000096.1 GCA_946480935.1 uncultured Bartonella sp.
TATTAATTTCGAAATCGACGTATGAAAAGATTTATTTGTTAGAAAATTTCTGTAGCTGTTTTTGATAAAATCCAGCTCTTCTTCTATCAATAATTTACGAAACGCATTTGAAATATGAATAGGTCGTAACAAGTAGCTAACGAGCAAGCCTTATTAATTGCGACGAATATCATTCAACATATCTGACAGTTCGTCACACATTTAACGTAAAAATTTCTGCTCTTTTGACTGTTTCGTCTTCTGGAAAAACCATGTCTAGGACATCAGGTGGGCAGTCAATCTCATAAGAAATATGGCTGATATTGCCGGTATGATTGCCGAGTTCGACACGCCAATGTTCGGCATACCGGTTGACAGATTTTATCATTGGAATCGTGCCGCTCATTAATAATGCTTCGGCGCGGACAAGGCGTGCTTCGTCAAGCTTTTTCACCCCTCGGAGAGAGAAATAAGAAGACCGGATTTCCTTGCCTGAACAAGTTTTTCGTCATTTTTATCCTTACCCCATGCTTTCAAGGTGGAGTCGGCAAATAGATCTTTCACAGCATTATAACGCAAAGTATGATTGCCAATAAAATCGGGTGCAGATTGTGTTGACCAGTCGATGCCAAAGGCTTCCAATGCACGGTCGGTATGATCGTAAGCAGCGATCAATAAATGATCATTTTCATTTTACCAATTTAGAAGGCCTATTCAGCTTCACCCGAAAGTTTTATAACGCGGAGCTTAATAAAAAAGATATTCTTGCGAGAAGACGTGGGAGCCTAAAGGATAAAGTGTTGAACAAGTTTTCGGGGCAGGGACATCGGGCATCTCAGGCTCCACTATATGGTGATGGACTTCCTCGCTATCATATCCGGTTTATCCTGTGTCGAACACCCAATGGACATTGACAGTCTTCAGGCCACTGCCACCGATATATACAACCCGACTTCTATAATCAGACTTCTTATGCCCTTCTCCCCCAAAAAAATGGTAGACTAACCAACTATAGGGCGATATTGCATACAAATCGTATACCAACACCATACAATAACAAAGAGACGGTGAATGGAAAGCAGTATAGAAGAGACTGAACCACCTATAGAACGGAAGAGCCTTATCAAGGCTTTTGCGGCAAGTTTGAGTGGCACGTCTCTTGAATGGTATGACTTTGCTGTTTACGGTGCCTGCGCGGCTTTGGTCTTTGGCCACTTGTTTTTCCCGGATGGCGATTCGCTGGCAGGTACTTTGAAAGCGTTTGGCACTTATGCCGTGGGATATATTTCCCGTCCTTTAGGTGGCATATTTTTCGGTCGTCTTGGAGATATTGTCGGGCGCAAAAAAGTTCTAGTTTGGACGCTATTGCTGATTGGTATAGCAACTTTTATCATTGGCCTATTGCCGACATTCTCATCAGTGGGTTACCTCGCTCCGGCTCTTCTTGTTTTATTGCGTTTTGCACAAGGCGTCGGCGTTGGTGGCGAATGGGGAGGCGCGGTTCTTCTTTCAAGCGAATTCAGCAAGCCGGAACAAAGGGGATTTTGGGCATCTGCTGCGCAAGTAGGGCCCCCGTTGGGAAATTTGCTTGCAAATGGCGTTCTGGCAATCTTTTCGCAAGTCTTGACCACGGAACAGTTTATTGATTGGGGGTGGAGAGCAGCATTCTTGCTTTCGGCTCTATTGGTCATATTCGGTTTATGGGTCCGTTTTTCGCTTGAAGAAACCCCTGTTTTCAAAAAGCTTGAACAACATGATGAACGCTCCAATGCGCCGGTTTCGGAAATATTCAAACATGAAAGCAGAGCCCTTTTTGCCGGTTTATTTGCACGTATAGGACCGGATGTTCTCTATTCATGCTTTACGGTTTTTGTACTCGCTTATGCCACTCAATATTTGGGAATGCCACGCTCCGATGCGATCGAATCTGTAACAATTGCTTCCGGCATTCAGGTGTTTTTTATTCCATTTAGCGGTTGGTTGTCGGATAGAGTGGAACGTCGTCATATCTATGCTGTCGGCACGATAGGTGCGGCAATATGGACATTTGTGTTTTTCTATATGATGCAGGAGCCGACATTTGCTCGCCTTTTGATCGGTGTTACAGGCGCCCTTATTTGCCATTCATTGATGTATGGCCCTCAGGCATCTTTGATAGCAGAACAATTCTCGGCGCGTCTGCGTTATACAGGAAGCTCTCTTGCCTATACTTTTGCCGGTATTGTTGGCGGTGCAGTTGCTCCGATCCTGCTCACCTGGTTCATCTCGTTCGACCCAAGCGGTTTTGTCATTTGCCTTTATATCGGGCTATCATGTATCCTGACATTGATCGGCCTTGCAATGACGAGACAACCGCATCAATTATGAAAACACAAAACGGACTGGAGCAGCTCATTTCTGTTGCAGCCCGTATATATACTGGAGGAATAAAATTTCTTTTGGTCAATCAAGATGACGGCGTGTCATATCAAGATGATCAATTATAGCTTTTTTTGCCTTTTTGATATCTTTGGTTAAAAGTGCATCCAGAATATACTGGTGTTCTTTTAATGCTTCTATCCGCCGTATTGCATTATTATGCATTACGCGTACACCAAACGTAATAAAACGGGCACGAAGCAACTCATACATCTGATTTAAAAATACATTGCCGGCAGCCCGAACCAGAGCGCAATGGAAAGCGTGATCATGTTCAATAAAGTCAGGATAGGGATCATCAAGCGCCATCGTTTTCTGGAGTTCCAGCTCTTTGATCATGTCCGGTGTCGGGTCGATATTGTGGGAGATACAATATTGTGCACTCCAGCTCTCGACAACGCCACGCGCCTGAAACAAATCATTGACTTGTTTTCTGTTCAGAGGCGAAACAAATGCTCCTCGATTGGGTTTCAGGTCAATCAGTTCTTCACTGGCGAGCATCATGAAAGCTTCTCTGACCGGCGTGCGGGAAATGCCCAAGCTATCAGCAATTTCCCGCTCGTTCAAAAATGTTCCGACAGATGATGGATTTGTCAGAATTGTGTTACGGATGTGAGAATAGGCCCGTTCACGGCCAGAAGATTTCTTTTCCATAATCCTACATTACTTGAATTTGAATTCAAGGATATAGGAAATTAGAATATTGGCAAGTATAGGGAGAAAATAAATGGGTGAAATAGTTAAAGTCGGGTTGGCCCAGATCCGAAGTGGCGTTAACAAAGACAAGAATAACGAACAAATTGTTCAAACGATTAAAAAGGCTGCCGAA
Source organism: uncultured Bartonella sp. (assembly GCA_946480935.1). Classification (GTDB taxonomy): domain Bacteria; phylum Pseudomonadota; class Alphaproteobacteria; order Rhizobiales; family Rhizobiaceae; genus Bartonella. The sequence continues at coordinate 3,227 of CAMLLT010000096.1, forward strand.
CAAAAGGTCGACATATTGGTTTTTCCCGAAGCAGCCCAGGTTTCCTTTGAAGCGACATTGAAGGATGAGGCAGAACCGCTTGAGGGGCCTTTTGCAACATTGATCCGCTCTTATGCCGCTAAATATGATATGATGATTGTTGCAGGCATGTTTGAACCGGCAAATGACGGACGCATACGCAATAAGTTGATCATTACCGGAAAAAACACCGAAGCCACTTATCAGAAAGTCCATTTATATGACGCATTCGGCTCACGTGAATCGGACCTTGTTGAAGCGGGAAGTGATTACCTTGTTCTCGATACAGTATTCGGCAAGATCGGTTTTGCGATTTGTTATGATTTGCGGTTTGCCGAGCAATTTACGGCAATGGGGAAGAAAGGTGCAAAATTGATTATCGTTCCGGCCTCCTGGGGAGATGGTCCCGGAAAAGCCGCGCAGTGGGATTTGTTGGTTCGCGCCCGCGCTGCCGATTCTGAAGCTTGGCTTGTAGCCTGCGATCAGGCTTGGCAACCGCCAAAAGGAACAGCACCGCTGGGTATCGGACTAAGTTCTATTGTCGACCCGACAGGAAATGTGCGGGCACGTCTGGCGAGCGAAGCCGAGCTTTTGGTCTTCGACATCGATTTGGGAAATGTGGAAGCTATTCGCGCCCGTATTCCGATATTATGATAGCCGGATATTCGGGTAACAAAAAATTATTCTGAAAAGATATTGTAGCGTTATCTTGCTTCTCCGGAAGAGGTTCCGCAAAACACAAAATCGGGCAATGGTGAACTCCCGTCATGCCCGATTTTTCATTGGATTTTCATTTCAATTCGGTCGCAAAACTGTCAAGCGGATATTCTTTTTTGACAATGCCTTTTTTATAAAGATAGGCGCCGTAAGAAATATATCTTTCTCTGTCGAGGTGGAGCGGATTTTCACTGAATAGGGGAACCGTTTCCATCCATATCTTTTTATTGAGATCGGTATCGAGTTCTTTATATTTTTTTGCAAAATTGTCCCATGTTTCCTGTGGGTGAGCCTTCAAATATTGCTGGCCTTCATGAACAGCTTCAAGGAATTTTTTATAAGCCTCGTGTTTTTTGAGGTCATTTTTGGCAACAAAAATCAGTTCGTCATAAGGGGGAATGCCGTAGTCCTCAACCTTCATAATAACAGGCTCTATTCCCTGTTCGCGTAGTTCATTACCTTCCACATTACGATAACCGCCAATGACAGCATCAACCTGTTTTGACATCAGCCCGCTTACAAGGTTGAAATTGACGTTTACAAGCTCGACATCCTTTATCGTGAGCCCCTGATTTTCCAACATGGTTCCCAAGATCACCGGTTCAATACTGCTCACAGAAAAACCGACTTTTTTGCCTTTGAGATCAGCCGGTGTTTTGATTCCGCTATCGGGGAGCGCCAAAACAGTATTGAGCGGCGTTTCAATGAGTGTTCCTATACGTGTCAGAGGCAATTCTTCATCTTGAAAAATGTAGAGTTGCTGTTGATAAGATAAAGCAATATCGGCTTTGTCGGATGCAACCAGACGCGGTCCGATATTGGGGTCGGAGGGGGTGACGATTTCGACATCAAGTCCGCGTTTTTCAAAACTGCCAATCTGTTCGGCAACAATTAAAGGTGCATGATCGGGATTAAGATACCAGTCAAGAACAACTGTAAGTTTATCATTTGCTTTTGAGCCGAAAACGCCGAGAAAAATGATGATGATGGAGAATAATATTTTTTTTAACACGTTTCCTCCGGAAATATAAAGAAAAGAAAAATCAATTTTGTTGCGATTTTTTATCCCAGTAGATAACATATTTCAATATGATGTCGGTGATATACCATAAAATCATTGCGATAATGGAAAGTATAAATATTGCGGCAAAGCATGTCGGCGTCTGCATGCGGGCATTGGCGTTCAACATAATATAGCCGAGCCCGCCGGATGCCCCTACCCATTCACCGATAATCGCACCAATCGGAGCAATGGCGGCGGCGACACGCACACCGGAACCAAGCGCGGGCAGTGCTGCCACAAGCCTGATATGGACAAGTTGCGACAAGGGAGATGCTCCCATGGTTCTTGCAAGATCAAGGTAACCCGCATTTGTACGCCGCAAACCGTCAAAAAAGGCTGTTGTAACAGGAAAAAATATAACCAATATTGCGGCGATAATTTTCGAGAGGATTCCGTAGCCGAACCATAGAACCAGAATGGGGGCAAGGGCGAAAACCGGTATTGACTGGCTTACAATCAGAACCGGCATCAACCATTTTTGCAATGTCTTGGAAAACATTAAGAAAAGCGCCAGAGCAGCACCGGACAAAATTCCCAATACAAAGCCGATGACAATTTCGACAATTGTAATCAAAGAATTTTCCAGAAGGTATTGGCGTCCGTTCCAAAGCGATTGTGCGACAACAAGGGGGGAAGGCAATATGTATTTTTTGAGGTCAAAAATAATGGCAATTGCCCACCATAATGCGAGAATGCCGAAGAAAACCACAAGACCATGAAAGAAAAATACAATTTTTTTATTGAAGCGGTTCGGCAAATCATATCCCCTTTAAAAAATGCATCAATTCGGTTTCACTTTTTATGCGGTTTTTGTCATCATAATTTCGCGGTGCTTCACCTTCAACAATGATAGCGGGCAGGAAAATTGCCGGCTGACCTTTCAGAACCAGTATACGCCGACATAATCGTGCGGCTTCCGATGGATCATGGGTAACAAGCAATACAGTTTTAGTTTTAAGAAGATCGAATGCAAGTTCCTGTATGGTGGCGCGAGTAACCGCGTCCAGTGCCGAAAAAGGTTCGTCCATTAATACAACGGGTTTGTCTTCATATAATGTACGGGCAATAGCCACCCTTTGGCGCATACCACCCGATAAAGTTTCGGGAAGCTGCTCTTTGACCGATAAAAGACCGACCTTTTCCAGTAATTCTTCGGCTTTTTTGTAATCTTTCTTCTCATGGCGCAATCTTGCTCCAAGGCAGACATTCTCTATCACCTTGAGCCAGGGAAATAATAAATCCTGTTGCGCCATATAGGTTATACGACCATGAAGACTGTCACCGTCGGAACCTGAGATTTGTCCGCTATCGGGGGTAACCAGCCCCGCAATGATTTTCAGAAGCGTGGTTTTGCCAATTCCGCTTTGCCCCAAAAGCCCGACAAATTCACCGGCAGGAATATCAAAATCGAGCGACCGAAAAACCGGTTTGCCTTCATAATCGAGAGAAATGTTTCGCGCTTTGATACCCAATAAGGGAGAAGAACTTGTCATTGATGAATGATCCTGAAATGAAGCTGTTCCGGCATTATCGAAATTCGGGTAAAAAGCAATTCTTTGCTATTACCGGCAAAGCAGTTTGAAGCAAAAAGACGGTTTCTTCTCCGTGAAATGAGGTGGTTACAGGGCGACAAAGAACATGACCTGTTAAGTTACGCTAATCAAGCTATTTTTTTACCACAAATCAATAAGAAATCACCCTTAAAAACAATTTCAGGTTGTCTCGAACTGCAAGAAAATGACCGGTTGACGACAAAATGGAATGAGGCTCGTCAAATAAAATAGGTCATTATCTTCAGTTTTGAAAAATTATTCGGGGTCATGCCGCTTCAAGGCTTCAATGAATAACTGGAAAGCAACCGGATGATGACGACGATTGGGATAATAGAGATAATATCCCGGAAACGGTAAACAATATTTTTCAAGAACGCGGATGAGCCTTCCCTGTCTCATAAATTCCTCGACTTCCCGTTCAGGAATATAAGCAAGACCGAAACCGTCAAGAACAGCTTCCACAATGTGCGGATAGGTGTTGAAAATGAGCTGTCCTTTCGGGCGTATATTCACTGCTCCGTTTTCGTCATCAAGCTCCCAAGGATAAAGTCCGCCGGATGTCGGAACCCGCAAATTGATGCAATTCTGCTCCATCAGATCGTGCAAGTTTTCCGGTTTTTTATGCGTTTCAAAATAACTCGGCGCCCCGACAATTGCCATACGCATAGGCGCACCAATTGGAATGGCAATCATGTCTTTGGCGAGATGTTCGCCTATACGGATACCTGCATCAAAACGTTCTTCGATAATATCGGTAAGACCGTAATTGATATTGATCTCCACTTCGATTTTCGGATATTTCCGTAAAAAAGGCCGCAATTTCGGTCGCAAAATATAGGAAGCGGGATAATCGACCGTAGTGATGCGGATTTTTCCTTTCGGCTCTTCGGCGGCATTGGTGATGAGATCAAGCTTCTCGTCCATTGTTTCGATGAGCGGCGAAAGCTCTTCTATCAGCCGCTCGCCTGCCGTTGTTGTGGAAACATTGCGTGTTGTCCGTGTGAGAAGACGAATTCCCAAACGTTCTTCAAGACCGCGCATGGCATGGCTTAACGCCGATTGCGAGACACCCAGTTTGCTTGCCGCACGGGTAAAACTTTTTTCTCGTGCGACCACGAAAAAAGACATGAGATCATGGATGTTTTCTCTTAGCATTTTTTTGAGACAAAATCCGTTATTGGTAATTACCTTCATTATATCATGTTTATTCATGAATTGAATTCATAGAGACATGCAGAAATATCCTCTTAATTTATGCACATCATGGCTTTTAAATAGCAGAATGAGATGAGGCGACAGTTCGTCCGGCAAGCTTTGAACGATTGTCATTGAGTCCGTCATTCGGGCATTATTCAAGCCGGTCATTCGGGTTTCGCTAAAAACGCCGGAGGTGTTTTAGGGCCTGTTGCGGTGAACCGGCAAGAACCGGATTGACGGGGTGATAAATCCATTATGACGGTTGGGGAGATTTGAAAATGTGTGAATCGTGCGGAAATTCTAATCACAAAACCCAAGAAACATTGCCGCGACGCAAATTTTTGAGAGAAGGTGGCACGTCTGTTCTTGCTGCCAGTGCAATAATGGGGACAAGCGAACGGGTAATAGCCGAGGATGTGCGCTACCGGTTTGTTATGGACTTTGCATAGGGTAAATCGGCATGAAACCAGCGTTCAAACTTCATCGAAGAAGATTTTTAAAGGCGAGTTTAATTTCCGCCGGTACGCTAACTTATTTTTCACAAAACGTTTTTGCAAAATTACAGGAAAAAACAATGTTGACACTTGAACAAAAAAGACTTGTTCCCGTTGCTGCTTTTGCGGCCGAAGGAAATATCGATGGATTGAAAAATGCTTTGGCACAAGCACTTGATGACAAGGTTGCGATCAACGCAATCAAGGAAGTTCTGGTTCAGACTTATGCATATGCGGGGTTTCCAAGAAGTCTGAATGCACTTTCCGCATTGATGGATGTAGTCAATAAAAGACGTGAAGCGGGTAAAAAAGATGAACAGGGTAAAGATGCCACGCCCGTTCACACAGATAAAACAATGGTGGAGGTCGGTACAGAAATCCAGACAAAACTGGTTGGGCAACCGGTGGCAGGCCCGCTTTTTGAATTTGCTCCCGCAATTGACCAATTTTTGAAAAGTCACCT
>CAMLLT010000097.1 GCA_946480935.1 uncultured Bartonella sp.
CCGCGTTCGCCCACTCTTGTGTCATAGCCATTGGTTTTTGCACGAATGAAATCATTGGCTGCAGCAATCTTGGCAGCCTCGAAAACCTCTTCATCAGTGGCATCGGGACGACCGATGCTGATATTTTCTTTGATTGTGCGGTTAAATAGTCCCGAATCCTGGAACACCGTTGCCATGGCATGGCGAAGTGATGCGCGGTTGACTGTTCTTGTATCCACACCATCAATCGTTATAACGCCGCTCTCCGGATCATAGATACGTTGTAACAGATTAATCAGTGTTGTTTTACCGGCACCGGTAGGCCCGACGATTGCTGCGGTCTGGCCCGGTTTGATTTCAAAAGAAATGTCATAGACACCCTGTAGAGTGTTTGAAAATTCGTGCGTGACATGGTCAAAACGGATATCGCCTTTGACGTTTGTCAATGAGGGAAGGCCCGCCGGTTCGGCGGCAGCAATTGTCGAATCCATCATGTCATAAAAGGCGTCGAGTTTCGCACGGTTGGAACCGATAAGGTTGATGAAATTGCTGATCTGATCAAGTTGCCCGATCATCATTTGTGAAAAGAAAACAAAGGCAACAACGTCACCAATATTGAGAATACCTTTGGAAACCAGATAAGCACCGAGAACAATGACGACAATGACAGTAATTGTCGAGGCCATACGGTTAAGGCCGGCAGCCAAGGCCCACCAGTTCAAAACCGGATATTGGGCTTTCAGAACATTTTGCGCATTCTGTTTAACACGCGCACTTTCTTCGTCTGCTCTGTTATAGCTTTGAACGACGGAAACGTTGGAGATTGAATCTGTGACATGCTCGAATAAAGCAAGATGATATTTTTCAACCGATTCCTGACCTGTCTTGGTCTTGGTCATGACAAGGCGGGCAATCATAATATAAATTACGCCAAGCGAAATCAGAACGATGGAGAGCCTGTAGTCTGTCCAGATTGCGACGCTTAACAATATTATAAGCTGAATCATTGAAGCCAAATGCTGACGCATGAATTCAAGCCACATCGTGAACATGGATTCGCAAGCCCGCAGCATTGTGTGAAGTGCGTTGGAGGTACCGATTTTCTGGTGCCATGCGAGCGGCATATTGATAATGCGCTGGTAGGATTCAGCCAATACGCCCAAGCGTCTGCGATGTGCCAGACGATCGGCTCCTCTGTCGACCATTACAGTTGCCACAATGGAAAACATACCGAGTGCCGTCCACAGTGCGAGATAAGGAATAACGGCTGTGAATGTATCGCCAGCCGAAAAGGCAGTGCCGCTTGAAACTGCTTGCGCGGTCAAAGACAGTTCATCAATAATCCAGCCGAAAATTTTTGGTATAAAAACCTGCACTGCCGCCATGGCAATGTTGGCTGCACAAATGATGATGACCGTTTTCTTTTCTGTCATCAAATAGCTGACTGCGCGCGTATAAGTTTTAAAAAGCGACAAGCTTATACCTCCAATGACACCTTGTCTCCGTGGTCGTCTGTTTGAAAAACAGTTCAACTGTTTATAATGTTTATTTAATGTGCGCTACCGTTCAATTTACGATCAGCAAAACCACTTTTAACAACAGGATGTAACCGAGTGTGATCGTAATGATAAATCATGTCGCTATTGTCGTTCGATGATGCTAGAGAAAACACCAAGGAGATGACGATGGCCGGTGTTGAAATAAAAAAAGTTGATGAAGATGAAAACGGTATGCGCGTTGACCGCTGGTTCAAGGTTCATTATCCGGGTTTGGGATTCGGCTACCTGCAAAAACTTTTGCGTTCGGGGCAAATTCGTGTTGAAGGGGGCAGGGTAAAGTCTGACACAAGACTGCAAATCGGGCAATCGGTGCGCGTGCCGCCTCTCCCTGTTGATGAAAAAGGCGCCGTGCCGCTTACGGGCAAAACAATTCGCGGGCAGGATGATGGTGATGTTTTAAAGCAGATGCTGCTTTATGAAGACAAGAAGCTTTATGTGTTTAACAAACCTGCCGGTCTTGCTGTTCAGGGTGGTTCGGGGGTTACCCGCCATGTCGACGGCATGCTTGAAGCTTGGCGCAATCAAAAAGGCGAAAAGCCACGCCTTGTCCATCGGCTTGATCGCGATACGTCGGGTGTACTCGTTGTTGCAAAAACACGCTCGGCCGCTCAAGCTTTGGCAGCAGCATTCCGTGCCCGTGAAACCAAAAAGACCTATTGGGCTATTGTGAGAGGTGTTCCCAAAAAACGCGAAGACAAAATTTCAACATGGCTTGTTAAGGAATCGACCCCTGACGGCGATAAAATGCGGGTATGCCCGCATGGCGAACCGGATTCCGATCATGCTGTTTCGCACTACCGTGTTATCGACACGCGCGGGCAGATTTTATCCTGGCTTGAAATGGAACCCTATACCGGACGCACGCATCAATTGCGTGTTCATGCGGCCTATATTGGGCATCCGATTATTGGTGACCCCAAATATTTTTATGCAGATCAGAACTGGGAACTGCCAGGCGGTATCCAGAATCGTCTTCATCTCCATGCCCGCCGGATAAGAATTCCCAATCCTTCCGGAGGAATATTGGATGTGACCGCTCCTCTTCCGCCCCATATGGTACAAACTTTCAATCTTCTTGCATTCGATGAAAGTGACGGAGAAACAGATTGACCGACAAGCCGCTTCGCCTCGCACTTTTTGATTGTGATGGAACGCTGGTTGATAGTGTCTTTGCTATTCAACGGGCAATGGTTCAGGTATTTGAAAAATTTTCTTATAAAGAACCCGATCTTGACAAGACAAAACTTGTCATCGGCCTGTCGCTTGATCGTGCGATTGCCCGTCTTTTAAATCGTCCCGTTGATGATGAAATTCTCGAAATGGTGACAGCTTATAAACAGATTTTCGCCAAAAACAGAGGCGATATTTCTTTTACCGAGCCGCTCTTTCCGGGAATTTTGGAAATGTTGACAACACTCGAAAATAAAGATGATGTTCTTTTAGGCATTGTCACCGGCAAGTCGAGGCTCGGAATTGACAAAGTACTGGACGCCTACAAACTCCATTGTTTTGTTACAATCAAAACAGCAGACGAATGCCCGTCAAAGCCTGATCCCTCGATGGTTATCGAAAGTTGTAAACAAACCGGCGTGTTTCCAGAAAATACTTATGTGATCGGAGATTCAATTTTTGATATGCAAATGGCCAAGCTTGCTCATGCCAAAGCGATCGGTGTTTTCTGGGGCTATAATACGCCGGAAGCTTTGAAAGAGGCTGGAGCAGATAAACTGGTAAGAGAGCCAAAAGACATAATTCCGATTTTTGAAAGTGATAACAATGCGTGAATTGCTGCAAGAGCTGAACGACGACGCTGAAAAAGCTGATCCGGTGAAACAGGCTCAGATTCTGTCCAAACGCGAATTACCAAAGCGGTTTTACAAAGAAGCTTCTGTCAAGGAAGTGGGTGGGGAAGAGGGCGGGGAATTTGCTGTTGTTCTTGATGACAAGACAGTCAAAACGCCGGCACGCCATAAACTTGTTTTACCCAATAGAGCTTTGGCCGAGATGGTGGCGCACGAATTCAATTCGCAACAAAAGACAATTGATCCGGCGAAAATGCCGGTAACCCGCCTTGTCAACTCGATCATCGATGGTGTCGTCGATAATGTGGATGTTGTACGGCACGATATTCTGGAATTTGTCGGCAATGATATGTTGTTTTATCGGGCGGATTCTCCAAAAGAGCTGGTTGACAGACAACACCGCCATTGGGACCCGATTCTTGAGTGGATTCGCAACAATTACGGTGCACGTTTTATGCTGACAGAAGGCGTGATGTTTGTAACACAGCCCGAGGGTTCGATTTCAGCTATACGCGATGCTCTTGAAGCAATCGAGTCTCCTTATGTGCTGGCGGCATTACATTCGATCACCACTCTTTGTGGTTCGGCGCTCGTGGCTCTTGCAGTCTGGAAAGGCAAAATAAGTTTATCAGAAGCTTGGCAAATTGCCCATCTTGACGAAGACTGGACGGTCGAACATTGGGGAGAAGATGCTGAAGCCAAGGAAAAGCGCGCCTATCATCAGGCTGAATATGAAGCGGCGGCTGCTGTAATTGCTGCCATTGAAAACCCGTAAATTTCAAAAGTTTGACCGGTGGTTTATTGCTTCTCCGGAAAAACACGCTAGGTTAAAGAAGCAAGTTTTTATTACCAAGGAGTGAAGCTCAATGTTATCGAACATAATTTATAGAACGACAGCGATTGCCGAAGGCGGGCGGGAAGGCCACGTGCACTCGGAAGATGGTGCGCTCGACATCGACTTGGTAAAACCTAAAGAGATGGGCGGTAACGGTACTATTGGAGCCAATCCTGAAACGCTCTTTGCCGCCGGTTATGCCGCGTGTTTTGAATCGGCAACGCGTTTTGCTGCACAAAAAGCGGGTTTTAAAGTTCAGGACGGAAGCTATGTAAAGGCCGAAGTCGGTATTGGACCGCGCAAAAGCGGTGGTTTTGAACTGACAGTCATTTTAACAGTGCATTTGGAAGGGCTCGACAAACAACAGGCTGAAATGGCTGCTCACACTGCGCATAACGAGATTTGCCCTTATTCCCATGCGACACGCAACAATATCAGCGTGCAGATTAAAGTTATTTGATAATAATAACTCAAAAAAACACTGCCGTATCAAATGTTTATTAACGGATCGGAAGAGTTTTTCTGCAATGAAAAGCTTTCTTTCGGCATAGGCGCAAAAATCAGTCAAACCAGTTTGATGCTGCAGTGATTTTGTTTTAGTGGCTATCGTCGATAACTCGGATGGGCACTTGCAGAGATAGATAAGTCTGAAAGATGACACGTCCCGAATTTTAGGGGCGGGGTTACCACGTGATAGCCGCTAGCCTTTGTTCAAAGCCGATTTTGTAACGGCTTTTATAAGGAGGCCGTTTTTCGTGTCCGGCATGGTGAAGCCGCATTACCAGACAGATTTTGTTTGAGACCGGTTGGTCAATTGCGCAATTTGTAACCAGCGATAGATAGGCATTAAAATTCAACGCAAGTGACAAAATTCCAAATTTTGAAGATTTTTATTCTGTTCTGAACCGCAAAAAACGTTCAGGCACTGACTTTCCTGAACAATATCTAAAAATTGTCGGAAACCGGTGTGAAAAAAGTGCGGTTCAGGTTAGAAAGCGCTCGAAAAGTTTTTAGAACCGCACGTGGATTTTATGAAAAAAGAAACCTGCAGTTTATGAAATCAAACAAATGAACATTTGGATGACAAAAGCTATTTGATCGGTTTGATTTCCGGTGCGCTGAGCTTTATTTCTTCAAATCCCGGAAATGCCTCGCTCATTGTAGAAATTGTTGTTGCGTCGTCACCACGGACAAAATACCACTGATTATTATCAAGAATGGCAACGAGTTCACCTTTGATCTGATTTTTATTATTGCCGTTGATTGTTGTGATTACAAAATCGGTAGGAATAATATAATAAGGAGTTCCATCCTTGAATTCTCCCGCACTTTTTTTCGATTGGCTTATCGTTATTTTGTCAACCTTATAGGTTTGAGCCAATTGTTTCATCTGGTTCACCATTATCTGGCGAAATTGCTCCTGATCAACTTTCGATTGAGCAGCAAGTGACTGGATGATACGCGGTGGTATTGCATTTAAAACAGCATCGAAATTGGAAGTTTGTAGCGCGGTTGCGTAATTATTTGTCGCATCGGTCAGCATCTTGACTTCTGCGTCCGTCGCCGATCGTGCATTGGCCGCGTTTAGTCCACAAAAAGCAATTGATAAACCAACGATAATTTTGGAGATGCTTCGCATAACTTACCCTTGATACTGTTTACTCATACGTCTGTTATAGTGAATCCGGAGTCTAAAGGCAAAGCGTGACAGGAAAAAGGCAAAAAATGTTACAAAAACGGAGGCCGAAGCCCCCGTTTTCAATGATCATGGTTAATGAAACTCAGACAGAGTAATACATGTCGAATTCGATCGGATGAGGTGTCATCTCGAAACGCAGAACCTCTTCCATCTTCAATTCGAGGAACGAATCAATCTGGTCGTCGTCAAATACGTCACCGGCTTTAAGGAAGGCACGGTCTTTATCAAGACATTGCAATGCTTCACGCAAGCTGCCGGAAACCGTCGGGATTTTTTTCAGTTCTTTTGGAGGCAGATCATAAAGGTCCTTATCCATAGCCTGTCCGGGATGGATCTTGTTCTTGATGCCATCAAGACCGGCCATCAGAATAGCCGAGAAAGCCAGATAAGGATTGGCTGTCGCGTCAGGGAACCGGATTTCTACGCGTTTCGAATTTGGCGAAGAACCAAAAGGAATACGGCAGGAGGCCGAACGGTTACGTGCCGAATAGGCAAGCAGAACCGGAGCTTCATAACCTGGAACAAGACGCTTATATGAGTTGGTTGAAGGGTTGGTGAAAGCGTTGATAGCTTTTGCATGTTTGATAATACCGCCGATGAAGAACAGGCAGGATTCTGAAAGACCGGCATATTCATTGCCAGCAAAAGTCGGTTTGCCATCTTTCCAGATTGACATGTGGACGTGCATACCCGAACCATTGTCACCAAAAATCGGCTTCGGCATGAAGGTGGCCGATTTACCATAAGTATTGGCTACCTGATGCACGACATATTTGAATATCTGCATTTTGTCGGCTTCACGCACCAATGTGTCAAAGCGGATACCCAATTCGTGCTGGGCGGCTGCAACTTCGTGGTGGTGCTTTTCAACGCGAACGCCCATATCGGTCAGAGCGGTCAACATTTCCGAACGGATATCCTGACAGGAATCAATCGGAGGAACCGGGAAATAGCCGCCCTTGACGCGTGGACGGTGACCGAGGTTACCCATCTCGTATTCGGTGTCGTCATTCGAGGGGAACTCGTTGGAATCGAGCTTGAAACCGGTATTATAGGGGTCATTTTTGAAGCGCACATCATCAAAGATGAAAAATTCTGCTTCAGGGCCGACATTGACCGTATCACCAATACCCAATGATTTGAGATAAGCTTCGGCTTTTTTAGCGGTCGAGCGCGGATCGCGGTTATACGATTCGCCGGAGATCGGGTCGAGTACATCGCACAGGATAACCATTGTGGATTGGGCGAAAAACGGATCCATATGGGCTGTCGTTGGATCGGGCATCAATACCATATCCGACTCATTGATTGCTTTCCATCCGCTGATGGAAGATCCATCGAACATGACACCATCAGCAAATGTGTCTTCGCTGATTTCAGCGATATCCATGGTTACATGCTGTAATTTGCCTTTAGGATCGCTAAAACGCAAATCTACGAAGCGAATGTCATTATCCTTAATCTGCTTAAGGACATCAGATGCAGTCGTCATATTACATTCCTTGTTTAAGAGTAATAAAAGGTTGATCGGACATGCCCCGCAAATATGGGGCATGAGTTAACTTATGGCTTAGATAGCGTCTACGCCCGTTTCACCTGTACGGATGCGGATAACCTCTTCGACAGATGAAACAAAAATTTTCCCGTCACCAATGCGACCGGTTTGTGCAGCTTTTCGGATAGCTTCAATCGCCGGCTCCACGGTTTCATCGGCAACAACAATTTCGACTTTTACCTTGGGGAGGAAATCAACAACATATTCTGCGCCACGGTAAAGCTCTGTATGGCCTTTTTGTCGGCCAAACCCTTTGGCTTCGGTAACGGTTATACCTTGCAAGCCGACATCCTGAAGGGCTTCCTTCACTTCATCAAGCTTGAACGGCTTAATGATAGCCTCGATTTTTTTCATATTGATCTCGCCTCCAACGTTAAACTTTAGCTTCGGTAACCGCTTAAAGTCGATTTTTCCATTATCTATTAAGTTATAAGCATGTTTTGTGCCAAGTTGGAAAAATAACGCAATAACTCAACAATATTTTGCAGGAATGCGCAATTTATAGATTGTTAACCATAGCGAATTTTGACCAAACAATTATATTGGACTTAACAATTTGTGTCGTGGATGAATAAAAAATGGGCGGCGTGATGAAAAAATATGCAACACCAAAGTTAAGTAGACATTTTCCTGTTGAACTTTTGACACCGAAAGAAATGGGGCAGGCCGATCATTTGGCAGTCACGTTAAACGGGCACGATAGTTTCAGACTGATGGAACGCGCCGGTCAGGCTATCGTCGATATTATTTTGAATGATTATCGGCATTGTCGAAAAATCGCTGTTTTATGCGGGCCGGGAAATAATGGCGGCGATGGTTATATGGCAGCGCATATTCTAAAAAGCCATGGTTTCGAACCAACCATATTTGCGTTAAGATCGCCAAAAGCCGGAAGCGATGCTGAAAAAGCGGCTGCTTTGTGGGGCGAAAAGCACTTGCCTTTTGATAAATTTTCTTCGCCACAGGATTTTGATGTCGTTATTGACGCTTTATATGGAGCGGGGCTCGATCGCCCTTTGGAACAAACGCTTCAGGATAAATTGAAAAAATTGAACGAAAGTGGTGTTCC
>CAMLLT010000098.1 GCA_946480935.1 uncultured Bartonella sp.
AGAATTGTGTGGGAAATATTTTGATCATTGCGTTCAAACCATAAGATCATGTCATTCAGAGCCTTTTCAAAATTATCTCCTGCATCATCAATGAGCTGTTTTCGTGAATTTGCCTCAAATGATTTATACTGCTCGAGAAGCGCTAAAAGAACTTCGCCCTTGTTATTGAAATTGGAATAAAAGGCTCCTTGTGAATAGCCCGCTTTATCACAGATTCCTCTGATAGAGGTTGCCTCGTACCCCAATTCTGTGAATAGCATGCGTGCAGCCTCCAACAGGTTTTGGCGTGTCTGTTGCTGGCTTTCCAATCTTGTTTTACGCGGTTTTATCTGTTTCACCATAAATTTCAAATATCATCTGACATTTCATTTGACAAGTGATTGAACGGAATTTAAATATCACATGATATATGAATTTCATTTGATATTTGGAATCGATAATGAAGAAAACAGCTTTCGTAACCGGTGCCACCGGACTATTAGGCAGTAATCTGGTTCGCCAATTGCTCGCCGAAAGTTATCATGTCAAAGCACTGATCCGGTCGCGACAAAAGGCAAATAAGCAATTCGCCCCTCATGATGAACTTGATATCATTGAAGGCGATATGACCGATGTCTCCAGCTTTGAAAGCCATTTGAACGGATGCGAAACCGTTTTTCATACGGCTGCTTTTTTCCGCGATAATTACAAAGGCGGCAGCCATTGGGGCGATCTGGAAAAGATTAACATTAATGGTACAAAATGCCTATTGGAAGCGGCCTTAAAAGCCGGTGTCAAACAGTTTGTTCATGTCTCTTCGATTGCAGTCCTTGATGGTAAAGCCGGTACATTGACTGATGAGACATGTGATAGAAATATAAAAAATTCGGATGATTACTATCGAAGCAAAATCATCAGTGAGAGAACAGTCAGAGAATTTGCCGCTCTGCATCCGATGATGAAATGTTATTATATTTTACCGGGGTGGATGTGGGGGCCTGGCGATCTGGGGCCTACCTCGGCAGGACAACTTGCACTTGATGTCATGAACGGGAAGTTGCCGGCCATTGTTCCAGGTACCTTTTCGGTTGTTGATGCAAGAGATGTTGCCGCTGCCCTAATCATGGTCACGCTTAAGGGCAAGTCTGGAGAACGGTATCTCGTTGCAGGGCGTCACATCCATATGAAAGACCTTATATCCATGATCGGTCATTATGCCAATGTCGAAACGCCAACAAAGACAATACCAATGCCGCTATTATACTGCATCGCTGTTTTGCAGGAGCTGTATGGCAAGCTGACAGGAAAGCCCATTTTATTATCATTGGCTTCGGTCCGTTTGATGGCAAGCCAATATGATAGAACGCATTTCAGCAGTGAAAGATATGAGAAAATTCTGGGGCTTCAATTCAGACCTTTAGAGCAAACTCTGGCAGATACACTGTCTGATCTGAAAAACAATTAATCGAATAAATTGGAATTTTGTTCGCGATAATAGATTTTTTCCAAAATAAAAAATGAGCAGCCTATGCTGTCTGCTGCTTTTTCTGATGGAATGATTATCCATTATGACGAAAAATGCCAGCCACATATCAGGGCTTTGTGGACCAGTATTCGCTGTATCCATGTAGCTATTCACTATAAAATTTTATATTTCTCATGTTTCGGGCGGTGCACGATTTGGTTAAAACAACCGATAATCATGCCGATCTTAGTGGATAGCCCTATAGCCAAAGTAAATTTCAAGTGTATTTGTTTCTTCCGGATTGGCTAAAACGGCTATATATGAGCCATTGGCACGGTTGAGTGGTAATCCGTCGTGCATAACGACTAAATCTTTCTCCAATATATTTTGCTGAAGACCCGATCCACGAATTTATATACGGGGTAATCATTTCCTGTGAAAAAATTCGGAACCACAACTCCAAACGTTTGTTCAAAAGCACGTGCCATCGTCAAACTAGCCGAAAAAGGCATTTTTTTTGGATAGTTGAATCCATTTTTCAAAAGTATGATTTTCTATTTTTTATTTTGTTAAATTATTACTATTTAAATAATAATATAAAATAACAAACTTGATAATAATTTAATAAAAATACCTAGTTTTATAATTCAATTTTATTTAATATTTTAGATGAAATTTATTTCATATAAAAAATTATTTTGTATATTTATTATAAATTTTTAATGCATGAAAAATTGAATATAAAAGTTATTTCCTGAATTTGTTGGTCTGACAGAAGGAAACTTTTTATAAGGTTGTTCAACTCGGGCGACATTGTTATATAATTATTCAAAATAAAAATCAGCAACAAATCGGGGAATTAAGTTATGGGAAGATTTTTCCATTTCACATGGATATTGGCTTTATCGGCTCTTCTCTTGTCGGTCTTTAATGTGAGTAGTGCGATGTCCGATAAATTATGTTTATATAGTGCGACAGATACCGGCTTTGAGGCTACGGATAGTGCTTGCCCACATATTGATATCATATCCGGTTTATATTTATCGTGGGTAGGAACGATAGATAGATCTGAACAAAAACCGGCCTCAATCCAATTGGAAGGTGAATATAAAGCGAACCGGTTTTTCCCGTCAAATACAGTTCTGACATCCACTTCATCGCCCGCGGTTAATGACACAAAAGCACAAAATGGAAATACAGAACATCAGGAAACATCCGAAGGGCAAAATCATAATTTGTTAAAGGGGATGGACTGGTCTTTATTTTCGCCGGAAGGACGCGTTAGACTTCAGGAGAAAAATGGAATTCTAAGTTTGGCTTGTCATTCCGGAAAAGAGCATGCCGGTGTGGCTCTGAGTGCCCCGTTCGGAAGCTTTCCGAAAACAAACAATTCATCTTTTGTAATAAGTGGCAGAGCAGACGGTCGTTTCAAACTGGGGTTTGCGGATAAAGATAATTCTGTTCCGGATGATGCAAAGACTTTTCCTGTTCATTCTGAAAAGAAATCAAAGACTGATGATCGGCTGGATTTCGATTTGTTTGAACTGCCATCTTCAGAAAAAAACAGTAGCAAGATCATAATTGAATGCCCTGAAGAGGCTGCACATTTCGATATTGCCGCGATAACGATTAAAAATGACACGAATGAAAATTCAATTGCTACTTGGGTTTGGCACAAACAGGATTGGCTTCACTCACCCGACGGTTTACTTGATTGGGCACAACATTATCGTATCAATAAGCTTTATGTTCAGGTTGATATTCGGGAAAATGTCATTGTCGACGAACAACAGCTTGTTCAGTTTCTGGGTGAGGCACATAAAAGATCGATTGATATTTATGCAGTTGAAGGAGATGCGGATATGATTATCGGAAGAGGTCAAGATCTTGCATTTCAAAGAGCTCGATCTTTAGCGGCATTCCAAAAACGGCTCCCGGAAAATGCAAAGTTTGCGGGACTGCAATTTGACATAGAACCTTATACTGATCCGAAATATTCAAAAGACCCATCCAGAATGTGGATTAATTGGGCAGCAACTCTTATGAAAATGCATGAAATTTGGGCCGGGCCAATTGATGTCGTCATTCCGTACTGGATACAGAATAGCAGTGCCGGGAAAAATGCTTTGGAGAGCATCAAGGATCTGGGAAGTTTTACTGTTATGATTTACCGTACCGACGAAACGGAGATAAATAATATTTCTGCGCGCTGGTTAATGTGGGGAGAAAAAGTCAATACAAAAATTTCTGTCGCGTTGGAAAACGGGCCGGTTAACGGGCCGGCAAAAGTTTATTTCACGCCTGCGAAAGAGACAAACAAACGTAATTACGGATCTGTTCTTCTCGTTCTTGCAAGGAATGCAAATGGGGGAGATAAAACATTCTATCAATTTGACCATATCGAACAACCGGAAGCTCACAAAATTAGCTTTCTCAAACGGACCGAAGACTTAAGCGGCGTTTTCTCGCGGTTACGCCCATATTTCGAAGCCTTCACCAGTTTTAACGGGTTAGCAATTCACGGTCTTCTTTGAAACAACGATGAGAGACCGAAGTTACAATGGTACACCAGGATAATTTTAACCTATCATTTTAACCTATGATAGAGTCTTTCTTTTAGGACAATTCCAACTTGAAATCATAACAGGTGGAAAAGTTTTTAGGAGCAATCTCTGGAAAAATAGGATAAAAAGATTTATTTAGTATAGGGTCATAATTTGTGGGTCGCAGTATATAGAAATAAAATTCTTGTTAGAGCACGAGTGTAATTTGTTTCTGACGAGAAGTATGGTGGTTAAGTGGCATGCCATAGAGGCGAAGATAAAATTTTTTTCAGACTGTTGATAACGATTATTTCGTCTTCAGGAGTGTTTTTTATCGCGTCCGCATTTGCGCAAGTGCCATCAGGAGCACAAGCAAATGATAATTTTTGGTCAGTTCGCAACCATCAGAAACTGGCAGATGCAAAATCCATGGCGCTTGGTGGAAAGTCTTTGAATTTTGATATTCCACTGGAAAAAGCGTCACCACCCGGAATTAAAAGCCGCTCTCTATTTAATAATGATGTCAAAGTTCTTTTTGAACAGGGCTATCAAGCACGACAAGAGGGGCATTATAAAGAAGCAATTGAAAAACTGGAAAAAGCTTCTGCTTTATCACCCGACAATCCAGATATTTTAAGAGAATTGGGATTATCTTTCATGGGGCTCGGCGAGCTTGACAAAGCCGAGCCGATATTTCGTCGACTGCTCGAAATGGTTCCGGATGATATCGAGGCAAAAACCGGTTTGGTAAAAATAGATTACGCCTATAACAATCTTGAAGAGGCAAAGCTTTACACTGAAGAAATATTGGCATTAAAGCCTGATAATGAGGAAGTGAAGTCAATCCAGACAGAAATATTGAATGCAATAGTTTATCAAAAAAAGCTTGAACATACGACCAAAGTGAATTCTGTTGTCCGCTCGCCATCCATAAATGATTTGAAATCAATAAATCTCTACTTTGGCAAAAAAGATTATGACAAAGTTGACCAAAATGCCGGATCAGACAATTTACCCGACACTATAAGAGAAAACCGGACGAGCAATTATTTTCCAAGGCTTTTTCCCGCCATCCGGTCAAATGTTCCTGATCGTACTGTGGCTAGTGATTTGGCCAAACGCGGTTTTATATTTCTCACAATGGGCAAAGTGGAGGAGGCAAAGGCAGATTTCGAAAAAGCTTTGCGATTGGCGCCAACGCTGAGCTTGGCACAACTGGGAAAAGCCGCAATATTGTATTGGCAAGGTGATTTCTTGGCAGCCAAGGAAATGGTCGATCATGTCATATCGATAGAGCCGGAAAATTCAATTGCGCGCGACTTCAAATTCCGTATAGACGCTGCCATAAAATTTTCAGAGACGGAAAATGGGATTAAGAATGAAAACCTGTCTGGAGAACTATCCCATGATGTTTCGGACAACGAGCAGAAAAATGTGGGGCAGTTATACGAAATTGGCAGCAATGAACGGAAAGCCCAGCATTTTGATCTTGCCAAACAGCATTTTGAAGCTGCTTTAGCTCTCGAACCGGACAATGCGGATATCCTTGTTCAATTGGGGCTCACACTTCTTGCGCTGGGAGATCTGGATGCGGCAAAAGAAAATTTTAGTCGGGCTTTAATGATAGCACCAGATTATACCGACGCGAATTTGGGCTTGGCACGTATCGCCTATTGGAAGGGCGAACTTGATAAAGCAAAAGCCCTTTGTGAAATGGCATTGTCGCAGTCACCCGACAATGAAGAATTGACGAGCCTGTTAAAAGACATTGAACGAGCGATTGCTTCAAAGAACAAAATCGCCAAACATGGCGGTACCGGCAATTCGTCCTATGGAATGGAAAAAGATAACCCGCATCTCGTAGAGAGTAATCATCTGGCTCAACAAGCAGCGCAGATTGTTGCTTCAGGAAAAAACTTTGCCCATGCGGAAGCTCTTTATCGACAGGCATTATCACTAACGCCTGAAAATGTTGATCTATTAATAAAGCTCGGCAATGTTCTATCATTTCAGAAGAAATTTCCTGAAGCCGATAAGATATTTGATCAGGCTCTCGAAATTTCGCCGGATGCTCTCGAAGCCTCGCTTGGCAAAGTTAATGTAGCGCTTTGGCAAAATAATTATTCGCTGGCCAGACATCGTATTGATGCATTGTTGCTTCGTTACCCTGAAAACGAAGAGGTGGCTTTGTCCGATGCGGCGCTTTATATGGCGGAACATCAATATAAGCGGGCAATCACAGTCTATAACCGCATTTTAGAAAAAAATAGCAAAAATCTTCAGGCATGGTTAGGCAGGGGGGATGCCAAACGTGGCCTTTTACGTGATCGGGAAGCAGTTAATGATTACGATCAGGCCCGCATAATTGCTCCTGACAATAGAGAAACTCTCGAGCGTATTCAAAGGCCTATCCGTAAACGGTGGCGTCTTGACATTGATAGTACTTATAGCGAGTTGACTGCACCTTATAAAAACTGGCGGGAAGGTGGCGTGGCGCTTTCCTATCAATTGTCAGAAACAACGATATTGACCGGCCGTTTAGGTCTTTCCAATCGTTTCAATATGGATGACCAGCAGTTCGAGCTCGCAATTGCCCATCAATTCCAGCCGGCTGTTTGGGGTTATTTGGCGGGGGTTGTCACACCGGATGCAGATTTTCTGGCACGATATATTTTACGCGCGGGTGGTAGCAGCAATATCGGTAGATTGGGAAAAGTCGGGATGCTTGGAGCGACACTCGATACCAAAAGCGAATGGTATGACAATGGCGTTGTCAAAACTATAACTCCCGGCTTGAAGCAGACATTCTTCAAAGATCGTATGACCATATTTGCCCAATGGATTAATGTATTTGACCAGAAAAACCAACATTCGGGAGGCTATCTTTTGCGAGCAGATACCAATCCTGTCGACCGGGTTCACTTTAATATAGGATATTCGAGTACTCTGGAATCGTCAGGTGATATGCTCATCCCGACAAAGACGATATTCGGAAATATCGCGTTCGATTTAACAGAAGACTTAACAATTGGTGCTAATCTTGCCAAGGAACAGCGTACGAATGCTTATAATCGCTTGGTTTATGGTTTGAATTTGACGCGGCGTTTTTGATGATCAACATTAACATTCAATGGATAATGGGGGCAATTTTTATAGGCCTTTTTTATGCTTGTCTGGCAGTGTTGATGCTGGTCGTCATGATCGTCTTTCATTTCAGGACGATCAAAAACCGCAAGCAGATGATCAAACTTAGAGAAAAATTCGAGGTATTTTTGGATAGTCTGGAACAGGGCGAAATATCTTCAAAACAGAAGAAAAAATTTTCAACGCGGCAACTTATGCGTCTTGTGCCTTACTTCCGGGCTATTCCGGATAAAAAAAAGCATCAATTGGCCATTGAATATTTTATTCAAACGGGTTTGGTTAAAATCTTAGCCAAAAAAATGCGTTTTTCTTCACGTTCGAAGCGTGTGCAAATTATCGAAACTCTTGCACTGTTTCCGGATAAAACTGCTCAACAAGTTTTGCATGATGGGTTGAAGGATGTGTCGCAAAAAGTTCGTCTCGCTTCAGCCATCGCTTTAATGGAGAATGATGCTCCATGGTGGCTCTATGATGTTGTTTCAAGCCTGCCGAACTCGAACACAAACGTAAGTAAATATTTAAGACCTGATGTGGAAAATGAAAGTCGTGTTGAAAAATTGGCCAATGTGGCCAGTCTAACAATTATGCCACCGCTCATGCGCTGCGATGCGATTAATATCTTGGCCGAAAATGCCGGCTTTGAAACTTTATCGCTCGCGATGACACAAAAAATTAATATTGCGAGCAACAATGATTTATCTTCTTCCAAAGAATATAAAGAACCAATTTTCAAAATACCGGAAGACGATAAGGCCGATGACCGGTATAGCGAAACCGTTTCGTTGAATGATGAGGAAATCGATATCGAACAATTTAACAAAGTATTTGCAAATCTTCTGGATGATGATGCGCTACCGGTGCTTTATGCTGCCGGCAAGGCATTACTGAAGACGGGAGATCGTGGGCACAAAATATTGGAACATACCAAACAGAATGGAAGCGCACGGGCAAAAAGGGTGGCGGCTTTTTTTCTGAGAAGCGAGAGAATAGAATGATTGACTCGCTAAAGTTTTGGCTTTTTACCATAACGTTTTCCATTGTATTTATTTTTTTCAGTTTGTGGGTCATCATCATGCTGGCTCAACTGTTTTTGACTCTTTGTGCCTATTTCAGTCGTGCCTCAGTGCCGAAGAATGGTCTTCTTTGGCACCGTTATTTCGATACCGCACCACCAATTTCGATCATCGTTCCGGCTTATAATGAAGAGAAAAACATCGTCCAGTCGGTTTATTCTCTCATTTCGCTGGACTACCCCGCTTTTGAGGTCATCATCGTCAATGACGGCTCAAAAGACCACATGCTCGACGAATTGATCAAAGAATTCGAACTGGAAGAGAGCAATAGAGAATATGAAACAATTCTGGC
>CAMLLT010000099.1 GCA_946480935.1 uncultured Bartonella sp.
GGGCTTTTCGTTTGATCAATTTCGACATCTATTGCCGGAGGTAGCATGTTTTTATATTCAGGCACCGAACTGATAAAGTTTTCTGCCTGCAACACGCCATCTGTTTCAGGCCTGAAAAAATGATAAGCACCAACCCTCAAACCGGCCTCTATTGCGTGGTCCCAATTTTTCTTGAATTCGGGATCCTTGAAGTCGCCACCTTCCGTCGCTTTGATATAGGCAAAACTGATATTCTGGCTTTTTATTTTATGCCAATCGATTTCACCTTGATGATGCGATACATCAATCCCGCGAACCGGATAATTATCAAGTGATAAACGCGTCCCAAAAAAGTATAAAACCGCAATCAATGCAAAGGCAAAAAGCAAAAAAACAGTAATGCGCTTGCCCATGTGATTTTTCCTGAAAAGCTAATATCCGGTGCTCTCAAACAACGGCTGTTATATAGTTAAATTATAGTTTTTATCGGCTTTTGACAAAAACGATTTTCACATAAAATTTTATCATCCTGTCACGTCGAATAGTGATTGTGGCTTTCGTAAAACCGTTCTGGTCAGTTTTTTTCCGGTGATAATCGCCAATCACAGGATTGGTAATAAATTGGAATAAAGCAGGCTTTTATAATAACTACGAATATCGCTTGCGTTCATTTAATAAAATTTCAAACGGCCTGCATTTGAAAACGGGATGTTCATGTTTATGACCGGTTGATCGGTACTATCTCATTGAAACGTCGAAATAGACGAAAGACAAGGGAGTTTTTCATCGGAAAATCACCCAAATAAGCGGATGATAAATCAATATGATCATGTTCGATAAAGCAGTTTTGTTCAGGCAAACGTTACAGTCGATCGCCAATTTAAAAAACAAATTTCAACATCATTGCTTTGTAAACGCGTTTTCCGGATGCCCGACTTTTTCGAAAACTTCAGTGCGAGCTTTCTGATCAAATGCAAAAACCGGCGATTTAATTTTGCTTTTTTTAAAAATCAAAGGATGACATTGATCGCTATTTTTGTAACAACCGGAGAGGGTAAATTTTTGGGTCAAGAAATCGGAAATCAATGAATGGGAACGGCGTTTAACACTATTAAGCCCGAGATACATAAAAATACGGCATTGTTAATCAACGGGGAGGTTATAAATAGCCGTTTGTCATGAATGATCGGTTTGTTCAGGCTTTTAACCTGATCTGATTGTCGTAAATTTTCGTTGCAAACGAACTGAATGGTCAGATTTATGAAATGAACCCATTCACAATCGAGTGCATGAAATATTTTCCGATTGAATTTTCTTTCAACTCAACTAATTTAGAATAATTCTAATTTGCAGGTTCCAAATGTTTTCAAAACTTTTCGCCTCTTCCTATCGCAAACCATTTTCCTCGCTTAGCGAAAAGGAAATTCTCGCTCTTGCCATTTCCTCTGAAGAAGATGACGAGCGCATCTATCTTAACTATGCTGATGGTTTACGTGACGAGTTTCCCGCAACTGCCAAGATTTTTGAAAAAATGGCGGATGAGGAACATAGCCACCGCGACAGGCTGATAAAGATTTTTGAAAAACGTTTTGGCAAAATGATTCCGCTTATCCGGCGCGAACATGTCAGCGGCTTTTATGATCGCAAACCGGATTGGTTGGTTCGCCCGCTCGGTATTGATAAAGTGCGTGATTCGGTTGCACAAATGGAAGACCAATCGGCACGCTTTTATGAACAGGCTGCCGAGCATGCCAAGGATGCGGAAATACGCAAACTTTTGGGCGATCTTGCGCTAGAAGAAAAACACCACGAAGATGTGGCGATCGAGCTTGAAAAAAAATACACGCCGAAATCGGTTGCCGATGAAGAACGTGCAAAAGAACGCAAGCAAACGCTTCTCACATGGATCCAGCCCGGTCTTGCCGGTTTGATGGACGGTTCGGTTTCAACTCTGGCACCGATTTTTGCGGCTGCCTTTGCCACCGGTGACACAAGACAAACATTTCTCGTCGGTTTATCGGCTTCGCTCGGTGCCGGTATATCAATGGGCTTTACCGAAGCCGCCCATGATGACGGAAAACTATCCGGCCGCGGCTCACCAATCAAACGCGGCATTGCCAATGGTGTTATGACCTCTTTGGGTGGTCTTGGACACGCGCTTCCGTTTCTCATTCCCGATTTTCACATCGCAATTGCCATTGCATTTGCTGTTGTGTTTTTTGAATTATGGGCAATTGCATGGATCCAGAACAAATTTATGGAAACACCATTCTGGCGTGCCGCTTTACAGGTTGTTGTCGGCGGGGCTCTGGTTTTTGCAACCGGTATTCTTATCGGTAGCGCTTGAAAAGATCGCTCCAAGGGAACTTGTAACTTTTTGCCATCCCCTTTAAAAGGGTTGGCAGTGATTATATCGTCCTGAAGGCTTTCCATGTCGCAAACAGATTCTTCCATAAAACTCGCCATTCGTCGCCTTCCCCATTCGGAAGGGCTGAAATTGCCTGGCTATGAAACCGCAGGCTCGGCGGGAATGGATTTGAGAGCGGCATTGGAAGAGGGAAAAGAGCTTATCCTTTCCCCCGGTGAACGGGCACTCGTTCCTACAGGTTTGATATTCGAGTTACCGGAAGGATATGAGGCGCAAATCCGCCCGCGTTCGGGGCTGGCCTTCAAAAACGGCGTTACCTGTTTGAATACACCCGGCACAATCGACAGCGATTATCGCGGTGAAATCAAAGTTCTGCTTATCAATCTCGGTCAGGAACCATTCACAATTACCCGCGGCATGAGAATTGCACAAACTGTCATTTCTCCGGCTCCGCAAATTGCCGTTGTGGAAACCACAACAACTTCGGATACAATTCGCGGCACCAAAGGGTTCGGCTCAACCGGACACAACTAAACAATTAGAATCCGTAGAGATTTAAAAACAACAAACCTGAAAATAAGACAAAGGCTCTGAAAAGAAGTGCGAATGCCCGATTTATTTCAGGGTCTTTTTGGGCAGGTTCGCCTTCTGCGGCATTGCTTTGATAATATCGACAACAAAACAACGCTCAAAAATATAAAACCGCAATGTTTGGAAAAACATTGCGGTTAAATTCATTGAAACCTCAAGGCCTGAACCTAGCGGTCTTTGATGCGATTTGCCCTCAAAAGTGCGATATACCATTTGCGATGGTGAGCCCATGCAAAGCCGCCGGAAATCTTGCCTTTTATCATTGCGCCGATTGAACCGGCAACCCAATAACCGGCATAGACATGGAAAATCCACACCGCGATAATGCAGGCGGCAACCAGTGAATGGGTAAGCAATGCATAACGCTGCCATTCAATAGGAACAAAAGGTGCAAAATAGGCTTGCCAAACCATAAAGCCTGTCACAATCAATATGATAAGACCAATCGACATCGACCAGAAAATACATTTTTGACCAAAATTGTATTTTCCGATCATTGGCAGTCTTTCTTCATCGCCTTCAAGAACATCCTTGATATCGACAATCCATTTCAAATCCGAATTTTCCCAGATATTGAGACGCCAGAAGCGGAAGAAAAGTCCGGCAAAGCTGATGACCATGACAACACCGATATAAGGGTGAATGGTACGCACAACTTGCCCGCCTCCAATGAGGTTTGAAAGCGGGAAAAGCGGCGGCCAATACATCATCAGACCGGTCAATGCCAAAAGAATCATCGAAATGGCGCCAATCCAGTGGTTGATGCGCGCGCCTTTTGTATAGCGGTCGACCATAACCGGATTACCTTTATGGACATAATCGTATTTTTCATAAAGCTTATGCGTCATGATCGATATCCTCCAGAGTCTTTTCGGCTCGTTCTTCGTCGTGCTTGGTTACTCTTGTACGCCCGATGAAGATACCATGTGCGGCAGCTCCAAGGATAGCCGCAGCAATAGCACCAAGCCCGAAATATTTGGAAATGCCCTTCCACGTTTTCACAATCGGTGAAATGTGCGGGTCTTCCGGCAGATTTGCATAAATGCTCGGTTGATCGGCATGATGGAGAACATACATGACGTGCGTTCCGCCAACACCTTGCGGGTCATAAAGGCCGGCATTCTTGTAACCGCGGGCTTTCAGATCGGCAATGCGTTCTTTGGCATGTTCTTTAAGCTCGGCTTTTGTTCCGAACATAATCGCTTCGGTCGGGCAGGTTTTCGCACAAGCAGGCTTCTGCCCGACAGCAACACGGTCCGAACACAAAGTGCATTTATAGGCTCTGTGGGTTACTTGCGAGACACGCGGAATATTGAAAGGACAACCTTTAATGCAATAACCACAACCGATACATTTATCGTGAATAAAATCCACAATACCGTTGGAATATTGCACGATAGCACCCGGTGACGGGCAAGCGGCTAGACATCCCGGTTCCGAACAATGCATGCAACCATCCTTGCGGATAAGCCATTCGAGTGCATCTGTTTGCGGATTAACCCATTCTGTGAAACGCATAATTGTGAAAGCGTCCGGAGAAAGGTCACGCGGATTGTCATAAACGCCGACATTGTCACCAATTTCGGGGTTCAGTTCGTTCCACTCCGAACAGGCCGATTGGCAAGCTTTACAACCGATGCAGCGTGAAACATCAATCAGCTTGGCTATTTCTTCCAATTTTCGCTTCGGTTTCGGCGCTGGCGAAGCGGAAATCCGGATGTAGTCATCCGGACCGATCTGCGGTTCGATTTTATCCTGTGTTGGAGGATTGATATTAATCATTGTTCCGCCTTTCCATTCTCATCGACTGGTGCTTTCGATTTTTCCATATTCACCAGAAATGCCTTGAATTCAGGCGTCTGGGAGTTGGCATCGCCGACAAACGGCGTGAGCGAGTTAGGACCGAAGCCTTTCTTCGCCTCGCCGATAAAGCCCCAATGCAGTGGAATGCCGATAACATGAACCGGTTTGCCGTCACAAATGATCGGACGGATACGTTTGGTAACCAGCGCTTTGGCAAAAACCTGCCCGCGTTTGTTCCAAACTCTCACCCAATCACCTTTTACAACACCCTTCTCTGCTGCCAGTTCTTCCGAAATTTCAACAAAGAATTGCGGTTGTAAAGCAGCGTTGATCCGGTTGTTTTTCGTCCAATAGTGGAAATGCTCGGTCAAGCGATAAGACGTTGCAGCATATGGGAATTCGTCACTCGTTCCCAATTGTGCAAGATCTTCATCGAAGATACGAGCGGCCGGATTGCCACGTATATTCGGTGCAATCGGGTTGACGACCGGCGATTCAAACGGCTCGTAGTGAACCGGGAACGGTCCGTCACGAAGTCCGGCAAGCGTAAACAGTCGTGCAGTACCTTCCGCATTCATAATGAATGGACCAACAGCGTGCGGATCGGATGCAGGCGGAATATCCGGAACATCAAATCCCGTCCATTTCTCGCCATTCCATTCGATAACCTTACGTTCCGGATCCCAGGCCTTACCGTCAAAATCGGCAGATGCACGGTTATAGAGAATGCGGCGGTTTGCCGGCCATGCAAATGTCCACTTCGGATAAAGTCCGGCACCATCATAGTCGGTGTTATCACGCCGTGCCATCATGTTTCCGTCTTCGGTAAAGCTGCCTGAATAAATCCAGCAGCCCGAAGCAGTACTTCCATCGGCCTTCAAGGAAGCAAAGCCTGGAACCTGTTTGCCTTTTTCAAGGATTTTCTTGGTCGGGTCTTTCGGATCATAAAGATCTTCGACAGCATAACCGTTCATTTCCTTGGCAAGTTCTGCCGGCTGAGGTTCGCTTTCGTCCTCATATGGCCAATGGAGGTTGACGATAGGATCGGGGAACACACCGCCTTCTTTTTCATAAAGCTTCTTCAGCCTCAACCAGAGTTGCGCCATGATCCATGTGTCGTGCTTTGCGTCACCCGGCGGATTTTGTCCTGCCCAGTGCCACTGCAACCAGCGACCGGAATTGACAACAGCACCTTCATCTTCGGCAAAACAGCTTGTTGGCAATTGGAAAACTTCCGTTTTGATTTCGGATGTATTGACATCATTGAAATCACCATGGTTTTCCCAGAAACGTGCTGTCTCTGTTTCCAACGGATCCATCACGACAAGGAATTTCAATTTGCTCAAGCCACGCTCGACCTTTTTACGGTTCGGGAAAGCAAGAACAGGATTGAACCCTTGGCAGAAATAGCCGTTCATCTGGTTATGATCCATCAGATCAACAGCTTTAAGAATATCGTAATTGGCGATATCAAGCTTCGGCAGATAATCATAGGCAAAGTCGTTTTCTTTTGTTGCGGCCTTACCCCACATTGCCTTCATGAACGAGATGAAGAACTTGTCATAATTCTGCCAGTAGCTGACCTGATTCGGCCGTGTCGGCGTGAACTTGCGTTTTCCGAGATAGGTCTTGAGATCTGTCTCGTTTTCCATCGGAATATTCATATAGCCCGGAATGAGGTTGGACATCAGTCCGACATCTGTCAGGCCTTGAATATTGGAGTGACCACGAAGTGCATTCACACCGCCACCACGAACACCAATGTCACCAAGAATAAGCTGCAACATGCACATTGTGCGAATGTTTTGCGCACCCTTGGAGTGTTGCGTCCAGCCGAGAGCATACATGGATGTCATCGCCTTTGTCGGGCTTGAACATTCCGCAATCATCTCGCAGATCTTGAGGAACTTATCCTTTGGTGTACCGCAAATTCTTTCAACCATTTCAGGCGTATAAACCGAAACGTGTTTTTTAAGAAGCTGCCAGACCGAACGCGGATGCGTCAAAGTCTCGTCATTCTTGGCATAACCGTTCTCGTCCATTTCATAGGACCAGGTCGAGCGGTCATAATCACGTTTGGCTTCGTCATATCCGGTAAACAGGCCATCTTTGTAACCGAAACCTTCATTGACGATCAAACCGGCATTGGTGAAATGTTTGACATATTCATACTGAACTTTGTCATGCGTTATGCAGTAGTTGATGACACCGGACAAAAAGGCAATATCGGTTCCCTGACGGATCGGTGCATAAAAATCGGCAACCGAAGCCGAACGGGTAAAGCGCGGATCAACAACGATCAGCTTTGCACCGCGATGCTCTTTTGCATAAGTAACCCATTTGAAGCCACAAGGATGTGCTTCGGCAGCGTTACCACCCATAATAATGACGAGATCCGTTGCGCGGATATCCGTCCATGGATTTGTCATCGCGCCACGACCAAATGTTGGGCCCAGACTGGACACCGTGGGGCCGTGTCAAACGCGTGCTTGGTTATCGAATACCAGCATACCGCATGAACGTACGACCTTATAAGTCGCAAATGCGGTTTCGTTTGTAGCTGCAGAAGCAGCAAGAAATCCTGTTGTCAACCAGCGATTGACTGTTTGGCCTTTTTCATTTTTCTGAACAAAATTGGCGTCGCGGTCATCTTTCATGTAGCGGGCAATTTTATCGAGTGCCTCGTCCCATGTGATTTCTTCAAAATGATCGGAACTGGGGCGACGAACTTTCGGTTTTGTCAAACGGTTCTTTGAATGGATTGTATCAAGAAGGGCTGCACCTTTCGGGCACAGAGTACCATGATTGGTCGGGTGATCAACATCACCCTCGACGTGGATAACTTTCGCTGTGCCGTCTTTCATTGATCCTTTTGAATAAAGGATAATACCACAAGCAACCGAACAATATGTACAGGTTTGTCGGGTCTGGGTTGTTGAAGCTAACCTGAAAGGTTTTATTGCTGAAACAACTGTTGCTTCAGCCTCGCTAAAACCAAGCGCACCCAATGCTGTTGCGCCGACACCCGCACCAGCACCCTTTAAAAAGGCGCGACGCGAAATCTCTATATTCATACGGGCATTCCTCTTGTATTTTTTGATCATCCCACAAGCTCACAATTGTAAATCAACAATTGTTTCAAAGCAACCAATCCCGCTTTGAAAAAGTCCGGCCAATGCTCTGTTACAACATGAGCGGATGTCTGCTGATCGGTGAGATCATCTACAATGCTTTGATATGTGTCGCCAAAACCGATAATGCAATCGGCTTTTCTATGACATTCGCGTTATTGTGAACACAATTCAACGATCAGTTGGAAGATCAGGGATGAAGAATCGCTGCATTGCACGCAGGTTTGACAAATGGTACCATTGGCTTACCACCGGATATAAACTGGTATCCGCGGAAAAATAAATAATTAAGAGGATATTTTGATGACACCCTTCCGTTTGACAAGTCTTGCTCACGGTGGGGGTTGCGGTTGTAAACTGGCACCCTCCGTTTTGCAGAAAATGCTAAAAAACCAGCCGGAATATGGACCATTTGAACATCTATTGGTGGGAACCGAAACAAGTGATGACGCTGCCATTTACGAACTTGACGATGGCACTTGTGT
>CAMLLT010000100.1 GCA_946480935.1 uncultured Bartonella sp.
GGATCGGTCGTTCAACACTTTACCGCAAGCTTGATGAATATCATGCTGAAAGTCGTAAAGAGACCGAAACATTGCGTCGAGCAAGCTGAAAATAAGACCGACCGGCAAAGGTCGGTACAATATGACTTTATTGCAGTTTGACAACTTGGTGGTGACAAATATTTTTGTCACCACTTTTTATTTGTTTTTATTGACGAAAAATCGCAATAGCCGAAATTGCAATCGTAATTAACGAAACTGAATAGCTTCATTCTGTTTTCTTGTAAAAGCGAACGAACCGCCCTCCCCCTTACCCACTCCAGCTTATTGAGCAAAGAAACTATCCTTTATATTAAACCGAAACTATATTCGCGATTTCAATTTCGAAAGCGCGCGAATTCTGCGTTTTTCCCATTGTTGTGTTTTAATGCAAAATAAAATCCGCTTTTCACATAACGGATTTTTACACTGGCCGATTTTTAAAAGTGGTTGATTGATGAATATAGATTGACGAATTTTCAATTGTTTATCGTCGAGACAAACAATCAACAGAGATAAAACTACATTTCATTTGCAAGTTCTGGTTGGGTTATCCGTTAGAAGAAATTTCCAATGATAACCTGTTCTGCATCGGCTGCTTTGCAGGATATTATTTGCACGATATTGTCAGGACATTTTGTGATTATCATTGTTTTCAAACGCCGTCATGGCTCCCCTGTCAAGGCATCGCCAAGGCATCCCACTGTCTTCACAGAGCAAAAAACAACAATTTTGACTTGTCTTGGGACTTTCCAAACCCAATATTAAAGATGAACCGGCAGAGATGCTGCTCGAGAATGTGTCAATAAAAAGAAAAAATTAACCATAGTAACAAAAAGTTACTGAATTTGTGATAAATGTTCTCTTCTGTGGCATTTTTGCCATGGTATGGTCGTATTTGATTAGCAGGATAAAATTGCTAGCTCATAATAAAGCTGCTGTTAACCATTCTGGATTACACTTTAATAACTATAAAGCCTAATTCAGGTGGCCCGGAGGCAAGACGATCGAACGATAGAAGTTTGATTATTGCGCCAAATGGCGGGGTAACAAGACAGGTTTTACGAATGGTGGTTGACGGATTGAGAAAATCATTTTGGACATTTCGTGGTTTGTCATTGGCCTTTGTGGCAATGGGTACAGCTTTGTCCTTCATGTTAGCGCCTGTATCGGCAAAAGCCGAGACGAGGTCTTTGAAGCTCTATTACGTCCATACCGGTGAAAAAGCCGAAATTGTTTTTAAACGCGATGGCAAATATGATCAGGCCGGTTTGAAGCGGCTGAACGTATTCTTGCGTGATTGGCGGCGTAATGAACCGACGAATATGGATCCACGTTTGTTTGATCTCATCTGGTCTGTCTATCGCACCAGCGGGTCGCGCGAATATATTAATGTTGTTTCTGCCTATCGTTCTCCCGCTACGAACAATATGTTGCGTTCTCGTTCGCCGGATAGCGGTGTTGCCAAAAACAGCCAACACACTCTTGGCCATGCCATGGACTTCTATTTACCGGATGTCAATCTTGCCAAATTGCGTGCTATCGGTTTGAAACAACAGGTTGGCGGTGTTGGTTATTATCCGCGTTCAGGTTCGCCTTTCGTACATATGGATGTGGGCAATGTGCGCCATTGGCCGCGTATGAGCCGCAGCGAATTGATGGCGTTATTTCCTGATGGCAAGACAATGTATATACCAAGCGACGGCAAACCGCTTGCTGGATATAATGAGGCAAAAGCCGAGTGGCTCGCCCGTCGGGGGGCACCGGTTGTTTATGCCAGCGCATCCGCATCACCTGCTCCTCAAAAACGTGGTTTTTTCAGCAGTCTTTTCGGGCGTAAAAATTCGCAAGAACAATCAACCGAACAACCTGTGCGCGTTCAACCGAGTGCTCCGGTCGTAGCCGAAGAGCC
Source organism: uncultured Bartonella sp. (assembly GCA_946480935.1). Taxonomy (GTDB): domain Bacteria; phylum Pseudomonadota; class Alphaproteobacteria; order Rhizobiales; family Rhizobiaceae; genus Bartonella. The sequence goes on from CAMLLT010000100.1 coordinate 1,931, forward strand.
AAAGACAACCACAGTCGTTTCATTACCCAAAAAGGACGCACCGCTTCCCGAAGCTTCGCCTTTGCGTGGCAAGGGCATAAAACCGACAGACGGAGAAGAGGAAAAGACCAACGAAGCACCGGTTATGGCTTATGCCAATGTACCGGTACCGACCTTCAAACCGGATGAAGACGAAGATAATGAGACGACAGTCAAATTGGCGTCGGTTCCTTTGCCGGAATCAAGACCTTTGCAGCAGGATGAGGCTGATAAAGTTGCCCTTGCTATTGCCAATAATGGGGGCGAGACCGAACAGTCTTCTGATAAAGTTCCGGGTGACGATTTGACGGCATTGATCGAAGCAAACGAAATCATCGCTGTACCGGATGACGATTATGAAGAAGACGATGATTATGCCGATGCAGACGATGCCCAATCTCCGGACAAGTCAACTGTTGCAGCACTAGAAACAAATAAATCTGCAGAAGCACCGAAAACCGCTCCGAAGGTCGATCGCCCTGATGAACAAGACGTGAAAAATATCATTTCGGAAAATGAAAATAGAGCACCGGCTTCTTTAACAAATTCGGATACGCTCGGTCCCGATGAGGAATTGCGTAAAGTACCGAATGTGGTCTTTGTTTCCGGTCTGGAGAAAAAGCAGGAAGTTTCGCGGGTTGCAGAACTCAGAGGTCGTGCGATTGACTTCCACGCTGTAGCACGTATCAACGACACATATTGATTTTTGTCGTCTTAAATATTTGATCTTTTATCAAAACCTTATCCGGTTCGCTCCGGATAAGGCTTTTTTTCATCTTTTTTCTCTTGACCTTCCCATAAGGGGAACCATTATCTCTTGATGTGAAAGGTGCGTTTCATGACAACAACTTCACAAACGGAAGAAACCGGTCAATCTCCGGCAAATGATAATTTTCATATCGAGCTTGATATTGAGGGGATGACTTGTGCATCTTGTGTCCGTCACGTCGAAAAAGCGCTCAAAAAAGTTGAAGGCGTAGACAATGCTGTTGTCAATCTGGCAACAGAAAAAGCTGACGTTACGAGCCGCAATAAACTCGGTATCGACGAGCTTGTGCAAGCGGTCGAGAAAGCCGGTTATGAAGTGGGTTACCAGCCGGTTGACCTTGATATAGAAGGTATGAGTTGCGCTTCTTGTGTGCGGCGCGTTGAAAAGGCGTTGCTTTCGGTAGACGGGGTAAAGACTGCTGTTGTCAATCTGGCAACAAATCGTGCCCATGTCGAGATGCTTAAAAATGTGGCAACAGTCGATGCGCTAGAAAAAGCGGTTGCAAAAGCCGGTTATGGTGCAAAGCCCGTCAACAATCATAAGCAAGTCGATAGACAAGCCGTTGAGGCGCATAAACTTGGCCGCTCTCTGGTTATAGCTCTTATTCTCACTATTCCGGTTTTCGTTCTCGAAATGGGCGGCCATATCATACCGCCATTCCATCATTTTGTAATGACGACGATTGGTATGTTCCCTTCCCGCCTTGTCGAATTTATTTTGACAACACTTGTGCTCTTCGGCCCCGGTTGGAGGTTTTTCAAATCCGGCATTCCCAATCTTTTTCGCGCCACGCCGGATATGAACTCGCTTGTTGCTGTCGGTTCATTTGCCGCGTGGTCATATTCTACCGTTGCAACCTTCGCAGGCTCTTATATGCCGGACGGCACCAACAATGTTTATTTCGAGGCGGCCGCCGTTATCGTTACTTTAATTCTGCTTGGCCGTTATCTTGAAGCTGGTGCACGTGGGCGCACCAGTGAAGCCATCCGTATGCTTGCCGGTTTGAAACCGAAAACAGCGCACGTTTTAAGAAACAATGAAGAAACAGATATTGCACTTGATGATGTTGTTGTCGGAGACATTATCGTGATGAGGCCAGGAGAAAAATTCCCTGTTGACGGTTCTGTTACAAGCGGCAACTCGAATGTTGACGAGTCGATGATGACGGGTGAACCTCTGCCCGTTGCCAAGAAAGAAGGCGACAAGGTTTATGGTGGAACAGTCAATGGCAATGGCTCCTTGACGTTTCGTGCTGAAAAGATTGGTGGCGATACACTTATTGCACAGATCCAGAAAATGGTCGAAGACGCACAAAGTGCAAAACTGCCCATTCAGGCTTTGGTCGATAAGGTAACAGGCTGGTTTGTTCCTGCTGTTTTTGCAGCCGCAATTGTTACTTTTTTTATCTGGTTTTTTGTCGGCCCTGCTCCACAATTTCCGCATGCTCTTATTGCCGGTGTATCGGTACTGATTATCGCCTGTCCTTGTGCAATGGGTCTTGCAACCCCGACATCCATTATGGTGGGCACAGGTCGGGCAGCCACTCTCGGTATTCTGTTCCGTCGTGGTGATGCGTTACAAACATTGCGTGATACCGATATTGTCGCTTTTGACAAAACCGGCACACTGACAGTGGGCAAACCGGTTTTGAATAAAATCATCACAGCCGAGGGATTTGATGAAAGACAAACATTGGCGGATGTTGCAGCGGTTGAACTACGCTCCGAACACCCGATTGGTGAGGCTTTGAATGAAGCTGCAAAAAAGGCCGGAATAACCCTTTCGACTGTTGAAGAATTCAATTCCAAACCCGGATTTGGTATATCCGGAAAAGTTAATGGACGGGAAGTCATTATCGGGGCCGACCGTTATATGAACGAGATAAATGTCGATATTTCCGGTTTTGCCAAAGATGCCGAGATTTTCGGCAATGAAGGTATGACACCCTTTTATGCGGCAATAGACAATAAGGCGGCTGCAATTTTTGCGGTTGAAGACCCGGTCAAACAAAATTCGGCCAAAACGATTGCCGAACTGCAAAAAATGGGCGTCACAACAGCACTTGTCACAGGAGATAATCGTAACACAGCAAAGACAATCGGCTCAAAACTCGGTATTTCAGAAATCGTTGCCGAAGTGCTTCCGGCAGGAAAAGTCGATGCCGTGAAAAAAATAAGTGGGACTGAACGGCGGGTCGCCTTTGTTGGTGATGGCATCAATGATGCGCCCGCACTTGCCGCTGCCGATACCGGCATTGCCATTGGAACCGGTGCTGATGTCGCTATTGAAAGTGCCGATGTTGTATTAATGTCGGGCGATCCGACAGGTGTTGTCAATGCGATTGCCATTTCAAAAGCAACAATCCGCAACATCAAGCAGAATTTGTTCTGGGCATTCGGTTATAACGTTTTGCTCATTCCTGTTGCAGCCGGAATTTTCTATCCGGTCTGGGGCGTACAATTATCGCCAATGCTATCTGCTGCGGCTATGGCAATATCGAGTGTCTTTGTGCTTTCCAATGCATTGCGTTTGAAACGTTTCAAACCCCGTTTATAGGCGAATGATGTTCTCACAAACCTTATTGCACGATAAGGTCGATCTTGGCCGCTCATCATATTGGATAAAAAGTTTTGAAGCGGATTGACCAGAGGTGAGCGCATTTACAAGAAGCATCGGGATGGATGTGAGTTAAGTCTCTTCGTCACATTCTGTTCGAACAAACAAAATAATCATGTCGGAATGACGGGTAAAGTTAACATTCACAAAAAAATTTGATCATCGAACCAGTGTGCTCTAACAGAAACGATTTCATAATGGAAAAACAAATGCGCTTATTCCTTTGGAATAAATTTTCAATCCTTTGAAAAATTATCGCAAAAGACCAAAATCAACCATAATATTTTGAAATATCATTGCAATTTCTTGCGCTTGGCGCGAAAGTGGCAAAAGAAAATTGCCCACCCGAAGAGAAAGTAAAAAGAATGGCAAAACACTGCGATGAAGCGACAATAGATCGTGTTTGTGAAGAATTGAAAGCGGCTTTCGGAGACCGGTTCAGCCGCAATCTTTCTGTCCGTCAGGCTCATTCCCATAATGTGACCGCACTTTATCAACAAACTCCTGATGGCGTTGTCTATGCAACCAACAAAGACGATGTCGTAAAAATCGTAAAGATTTGCGCTAAGCACAAAATGCCGATTATTCCCTTCGGGGCTGGAAGTTCCATTGAAGGGCAGCTCAATGCCCCGAAAGGTGGCATCAGCATTGATTTTTCAAAAATGGATCAGGTTGTATCTTTTTCACCTGAAGATATGACGATAACTGTCCAGCCCGGAATTACCCGCGAAACTTTGAATAGCTGGTTGCGCGATAGTGGTCTGTTCTTTCCGATCGACCCCGGTGCCGATGCTTCCATTGGTGGCATGGCCTCGACACGTGCATCCGGAACCAATGCCGTGCGTTATGGCACGATGAGAGAGGCTGTTTTAAGTGCTGAAGCAGTTATGGCAGACGGGAGAATTATCCGCACGGCAAGCCGCGCAAAAAAATCGGCTGCCGGCTATGACCTGACCCGTCTTCTCGTTGGCTCTGAAGGGACACTTGGCATTTTTACCGAAATTACCTTGCGTCTGCATCCGCTTCCGGAAGTGGTTTCGTGCGGCGCTTGCACCTTTCCGACGGTAACCGATGCATGTAATGCAGTGATTGAATCAATTCAATGTGCTATTCCGTTTGCACGCGTCGAACTTCTTGATGAATTCATGACAAAAGCCTGCAATGCCTATTCGGGGTTGAAACTTGATCCCCTTCCCACACTTTGTGTCGAATTTCATGGCGATAAAACCAGCGTTGCCGCACAAGTTTCACTGTTTGGTGAAATAGCAGCAAGCCATGGATCAAAAGATTTCAAACATTCGACCGATCCAGATAAACGTGCGGAACTCTGGAAAGCGCGCCACGAAGCCTTCTGGGCAGCGCAGGCAAGCCTTCCCGATTGCGATGTATTTTCCACTGACGCCTGTGTACCTATTTCGCGGCTTGCCGATTGCGTGGGTGAAACACAGAAAGATCTTCAGGAGCACCACCTCATCGGTCCAATGGTCGGTCATGTCGGTGATGGAAACTTCCATGTTCTTCTCGGCTATCATAAAGGCAATAAAGAAGAAGAAAAGAAGGTCTATGAATTTTCCGAAAGATTGTCCGAAAGGGCAATTTCGATGGATGGAACTTGCACAGGTGAACATGGCATCGGGCAAAGAAAAGCAAAATATTTGCGGCTCGAACTTGGCGATGCTGTCGATTATATGCGAGCTATCAAAATAGCTCTCGACCCTGACAATATTCTCAACCCCGGAAAATATGGATTTGAAGACTATTGACAATCAACGGTGAAGCGACCGTCCAACCAATGACTTCCAAACAATATTGATAAGTCGTGCTTCATTCCGGTATGTTTGATAGAAATTGACTTCTCCTCGGCTGCCTGTTTTTGAGTAAATAGGCAGCTTTCTTTTATTTCATGAGGTTAATTTTATTTTCGGGATTTTATTCCTGTTTATTTATTTTCTTAAAACTTACAATCCGTATAACAGAATATCATAGACGGATTTTAGAACTTATGACTGCGTTTAATTCCTTTAGTTATCTTTTCTTTTTTATTTTTTTAAAAGACAACAAAACGAGTTTTTGTCACGGAAACATGTTTCTACAAACTATCGGGAAAAATGCGATGGTAGAGACCCTTTGATTTCCGTTTTTGTTAGCAGGAGTATTTTTCTTGGAATATTGATATTCCACATTTTTCATTTTTTATAAAATCACTCTAATATAAAAAATTAAAAGAACAAATATATTATAATGAATTGACATAATACATTTATTTTACGAATATTTTTATTGAAAAATATCTCTCGATCGTGCCAACATTTTAAATCAGCTATCCAATACAGGGAGAGGAGTGTAGAGAATGGCTAGATTAGATCAAAAGACCGTAGATCAAGTGTGTAAAGAATTGGAAACGGCCTTTGGCAATCGTTTCAGCAACAATCTTTCAGTTCGTGATACCCACTCGCACAATGAAACAAAATTGCGGCACGAAGTGCCTGATGGCGTTGTTTATGCTTTGTCAAAAGATGATGTGGTCAAGACGGTCAAAATTTGCGCCCGTTATAAAATGCCGATTATCGGTTTTGGCGTCGGCAGCTCTCTTGAAGGACAATTGAATGCTCCGGTAGGTGGTATCAGTATCGATTTTTCAAAAATGGATCAGGTTGTATCTTTTTCGCCGGAAGATATGACCATCACGGTGCAACCGGGTATTACGCGAGAAACATTGAATAGCTGGTTGCGTGATAGCGGTTTGTTTTTTCCGATTGACCCCGGTGCAAATGCCTCGATCGGAGGTATGGCGGCTACACGCGCATCAGGTACCAGCGCTGTTCGTTACGGAACAATGAGAGAGGCGGTTTTATGTGCAGAGGCTGTCATGGCCGACGGCCGCCTCATCCGCACTGCAAGTAGAGCCAAAAAATCTGCCGCCGGTTATGATCTGACACGGCTCCTCGTTGGCTCGG
>CAMLLT010000101.1 GCA_946480935.1 uncultured Bartonella sp.
ACATCGGCATGCATATTTGCCAAACGCCGCTCATCAAGATTTTTCATTTCCGCACCGACATAAACGATATCAGGCAAGCCGATTTCCTGTGCAATTTCCGCGCAAGTTACCGCATTGACCAAGCCGTTCAAGCGAACAGAAAGTTCCCCTTCGCTGGCTCGGGGATAAAAACCGAAAAGCATTTCCGAGACTAAAAGCCCCAAAACTCTATCGCCCAAAAACTCCAAACGTTCATAATTGCCATGTGTCTGATCCTGAACACTCGAATGTGTTAAAGCGCGTCTCAAACGCTCTTCGTTCAGAAATTTATGACCTGTCGCTTGTTCCAGTTTTTCGACTTTTTGATGATCCATCTTGATACCTATTTATCAGGCGGAAAATATTTGATTGTCTTCACAGAAGAAAGCAATCTGTTCCACCTTATATCTGCTGGCCAACGCCAAAGTTGCCATGCGCTTGCACCTTTTCCTATCGAAAAGAAAATAATATTGGCGCGGCCGACAAGATTTTCATAAGGAACATAACCGATACTCAACCGGCTATCGTCAGAATCGTCGCGGTTATCTCCCATCATGAAGTAATAGCCTTGAGGAACCTCAAACACCTTGGTATTGTCAACAGCGGGATAGAAACCCAAATCAAGTGTATTATAGGTTACGCCATTGGGCATGGTTTCGCGATAAACGTCAACCGGTCTTGAAACTCCAGTAATATCGAAGTCGGTAATCTCACCGACGAGCTGGCGAGGTACTGCTTCATCATTAATGTAGAGCGTACCATCGCGAACCTGTATTCTGTCTCCAGGAAGACCAACAAGACGTTTGATAAAGAAATCGTCTAATCTGTTTGGTGGACGAAACACAATAATATCGCCCCGCTTGGGCTCACCCCCGAAAATACGTCCCGAAAAAAGATTAGGTGAAAAGGGAATCGAGTAACGTGAATAACCGTAGCTATATTTTGAAACGAAAAGATAATCGCCCACAAGCAAAGTCGGCCGCATCGAGCCGGACGGTATTCTAAAGGGTTGGAAAAGAAATGTTTGAAATACAAGTGCAATAATGAGCGCCTGTATGACGATAGAAACAATTTCGCCAACTCCGCCACTCTTTTGTGTTTTGGGGGAAAGAGTGTTTTCCATTTCGTTCATTTCTGTTTCGCCCTTATAATAAAGATTGCTCTATTCAACATGAATTCTATTTGTAGAGTATTTCAAGCAATCTCTTGAAAAGAAACCGCCTCGATAATCACCAAAGCCTGAGCCCAAGGAAAATCGTCCGTAATTGTTAAATGAATAATCGCTTTGTGCCCTTTGGGCGTCATTTTTTCAAGAAATCTTTTAGCATTATTGGTAAGCTCCATTGTGGGTTTCCCGCTTGGCAGGTTGACAACCCCCATATCTTTCCACCATACACCACGAGAAATGCCGGTTCCGAGCGCTTTTGCACAAGCTTCTTTTGCTGCGAACCGTTTAGCATATGAGGCAACCCGGTTTTTTCTTCCCTCCGATTTTATTCTCTCGACAGGAGTAAAAATCCGTTCGGTAAAACGGCTGCCATGACGTGCAAGAGTTTTTTCAACCCTGCGAATATCAATCATATCATTGCCAATACCAAGAATCACTGCCAAGCACCTTGTTTTTCTTCCTTTTCAAGTCGCACGCGAACTTTTTCTGCCATTTTTTCCTGCCTGTGTTTTTGAAAGCGGGCTGTTGCGCGATAAGCACAAATATAGGCCAAACTTCCCAAAAACAATCCAAGGATCAACCCACCAAAAAGGATAGGCTTCATAACTGTGTCCCACGCTTCAAGCAGAATTCCCCAGGCTTCAGAAACCGAAAGTCCTTCAAACATTGCACGTATTTCAGCCAATGGTATTTCGTCAGCATTGCCAAAAAACGAAAAACAGAAATGTCCGAGTTTATAATCGAGCATGACAATCGGCAGAAATGTCAATGGATTGGAAAGCATTGTACCGAGAATGGCTGCCGCTACATTTCCACGCAAAAGCCAGGTTACCAACCCCGCCAGAATGATATGAAGTCCGAACAAAGGAGAGCTGGCAGCCAAAACACCAATAGCAAATCCCAACGCCACTTGATGTGGCGTTGCAGAAATACGTAACAAGCGTTTTCCGTAATATTTCAATGAACGAGAAAACGACCGCCGTGGCCACAACCACACGCGTATCCGTTCCAAGAAACTTACAGGTTTTCTTCGGCGAAAAAGCATTTTGTCTTCATAAACGCCCCGACAGCACGAGACAATCTTTAATATTCAAATTATTGTCCTAACCTGAATTTTTCGCTTCTATTCAACAACACAATCACTTTACCTTACAGATTTTTAGCTTGCTGGCCATTATTTTAAAAGTTAAAAATCTTCATCCATGGGAGAGAAGAGGACATGACCATAACGAAAAGCGGTACCGCGGGACAAGTGGAAACTACTTTTATTTCCATAATCTTCGCTGTGAGTTGTGGACATTTCCTGAACGATGTCATGCAATCCATGCTTCCCGCCATCTATCCCATTTTGCGGAACAATTATGGCCTGACCTTTCTCCAGATTGGCATTATCACCGCCGTTTACCAAATGACCGGCTCGGTTCTGCAACCGCTTATCGGCTTTTATACCGATAAGAAGCCAAGTCCCTATTCTTTACCTTTTGCTTCTGCTTCAACCATGGTCGGGCTGCTTTTGCTTGCCAATGCACATCATTATTACATTTTATTGATCGGCTCGGCCTTTGTCGGACTGGGATCATCCATCTTCCACCCAGAGGCTTCACGCGTTGCCCGTCTGGCGTCCGGCGGGAAATATGGCGTCGCACAGTCTATATTTCAAGTTGGCGGCAATTGCGGTTCGGCAATCGGACCGGTGATAGCGGCTGCATTTATCAGCCAGCAACAACGCATCGGCTGGCTTTCTATTCTTGCCTTTTTCGGTATCATAATTCTGACTTTCGTAAGCCACTGGTATGCCAATAACCTCAAAAGACGTTTGACCAAAAAAACATCTGCCAATCAACATCACTTGCCCAAAGCCAAAGTTCGTAATGCCATATTCGTTCTTGTCGGCTTAATGTTTGCGAAATATGTCTACATGGCCAGCATGCAGAACTATTATATGTTCTACACAATGGAAAAATTTGGCGTCAGTCTCCATCAGGCCCAGCTTTTGCTTTTCCTCTATCTGGGGGGAATTGCAATCGGCACGATATTCGGTGGCCCCATTGGCGATCGTATAGGTGCAAGAACAGTCATCTGGGTGTCTATTCTGGGCGTTTTTCCTTTTACCGTTGTTCTGCCCTATGTGAGCTTGCCTTTTACGGCAATTCTCACCGTTATTATCGGGATGATTCTGGCTTCTGCATTTCCGGCAATAGTGGTTTTTGCACAGGAACTGATGCCGGGAAAAGTTGGTACCGTGGCGGGGTTGTTCTTCGGTCTTTCTTTTGGAATCGGAGCTTTATCTGCTGCGGCACTTGGCCGTGTCATGGATATTGTGGGGGCACAAACCATGTTTGAAATTTGTTCCTATATGCCGGCACTTGGCCTGATTGCCATTTTTCTACCCAAAATACGCACCGGCCGAGCCTGACAAAGGCGATTTCCACAATCAGCTATTTCCGCAACGGACTATCTGCCAACTGGCAATTGGTCTTAAAACAAAATTTTTGGCAAAAAATTTCCGGTAACAAAATTTTCGGGACAATCTAAACTGCGGCACTGAATTGGGCAATATTCTGCTGGCGATATGCATCAAACAAACTCGCAACTGCCCGAACGAAAGGCCGACCTTCTTCTGTCATCTCGATAATACCATTATGTTCGACGGCAATTCCATCGGCAATAATCGGTTTAAGGCGATCCAAAGCATCCTGAAATTTTGCTTTTCCGCCAAATTTCGAGAGGTCCAGCTTAAAATTGCACATGAGTTCGGCAATCATGCCGGCACGGAGCCGGTCATCATCATTTGTCGCAATGCCACGCACCGTTGCCATTTCATTTGCATCAATTGTACGGCGATATTGGGCAATTCCCGCGACTGTCTGGGCAAATCCGTCATGAAATTCCGATATTGAAGAACAACCGAACCCGATTAAAACCGGACAGTCGTCATCGGTATAACCTTGAAAATTACGGTGTAGATTATGTTGTTTTGCCGCAACCGCCAAATGGTCTTCGGGAAGTGCAAAATGATCAATACCGATCGGAATATATCCCATAGCGACAAGATTTTTTTCAACCGCTTCCGCCTGATGAAAACGTTCAAGTGGGCCGGGAAGCAATGCCGCATCTATCAGGCGTTGATTGGCACGCCTTTTCGGCAAATGAGCATAACCATAACAAGCGATACGATCAGGACGATAGTCTCCAATTGTCCGGCAGGTATCATTCAGCGTCTCGATTGTCTGAAGTGGTAGCCCGTAGATCAAATCAAAATTGATATGTTCGATACCTGCCTCGCGAAGATTATCGACGGAACGTTTAACCACTGATGCGGGCTGGATACGGCCGATTGCTTTTTGAACTTGTGGATTGACATCCTGAACACCGAGGCTTGCACGATTGACACCTATTTCCAGTAACGTCTTGACCAGATCACGGGTAACAGTGCGCGGATCAAGTTCTATGGCATGTTCTGCTTTTTCATCGAAAGTGAAGAATTCATGCAAGGTTTCCATAATTGCAAGAAACGACTGACGTGGCAGAATGGACGGTGTTCCGCCGCCCCAATGCAAATGCACAATGCGGGGTTTGCCATGTAAATATTGCGCTTGCAGCTTGATATCTTTAACGAGGCTTTCAGCATAGCCGACGATTGCATCATCTTTCTTCGTGGCTTTTGCATGACAACCACAATAATAGCAAAGTTGCCTGCAATATGGCACATGGATATAGATTGATACAGCCTCGTCAGCCTTTATCTTGCCAAGCCAGGCTGCCCTTTGCTGATCGGTAACAGTAACAAAATCTGCTGCTGTAGGATAGGACGTGTAACGGGGGACCGCCAATGTCGCGTAATGCAACAGTGTTTCCGTTTTCATCTTTTATCCTTCCATGTTGGATTTGCAGATTTCTTCGCTTCACATTCTCTATCACATAGTTATAGATCGGACACTATTCAACCTCGCCGCTAATCGCGGCGATCTGCTTCAACAATGACTTGTCAACGATCTCGACCTGATTGACGGAGATGAGTTTTATTACCCCTTGCACTTTGAGTTTGGAAAAACAACGACTGACGGTTTCGATTGTCAAACCGAGATGATCGGCAATGTCTGTTCTATTCATCAGCAAAGTAAGTGGTGAAGCGCGTAAGCGATTGTTTTCCATCCGCCTGATCATATCAAAAAGAAACCGCGCGACTTTTTCGACTGGTGACAAACGGCTCAAGATAAGCTGATTTTCGTAAGAACGCTGCAAAGCATTCTTTGCCATATCGAGAACACGATCACGCACTTCGGAGTGTTGGCGCAAATAGTTTTCAATCATTGTTCGATCAAAAGAACAAACAATAACCGGCGTAATGGCTTCTGCTGTTAAAATATGTGACCCGGCTTCGACAAAGCCTAAAAAATCACCGGCAAAAGCAAATCCGGTAATGCAGCGACGACCATCATTCAATGTTTTGACAAGCCGCACAGCGCCCGAAACGATCGTATAAATCTTCTCGCGTGCACTACCTTCCTGAAAAATGACAGCACCGGACGAAAAGCTTTCACGATTTTTTAAACTATCAAGTTCGTTCAAGTCATCATCGTGCAACGGGGCGCACATTGCCAAATCATGTACCATACATAATTGGCAACGCTCTCCATTTTTGATTTCGCCCGAACAATCCGGACAATGTGCGTCAGTGCTTGAAATCAAATCTTCTTCCATCAATGATAATTGTTGACCGCCCCGCTTTTTCTCAATCTATGATAAATGAGATAAGGCGAAATTTAAAGAAAACAATTATATATTTCTGCTACCAGGTTTTATTGCCGGAATTTTTGCCAGTTCTTCCGGAATTTGATCGGCAGGATAAGAAGGAACTGCATATTCAGCAAGTGGAATAAGCGGTACACCTACGTCTACTTTTCCAGCCGACCGGTCAACGATACAGGCCGCAGCGACCACTTCCGCCCCCGTTTCACGCATAGCCTCGATGGTTTCTCGTATGGAAAGACCTGTCGTCACGATATCCTCGACAATAACCACACGCGAACCTTTTGGAATGTCGAACCTGCGCAGCCTGAATTTTCCGTTTTCACGCTCCACCCAGATAGACGGTATGCCTAAATGACGTGATGTTTCATAAGAAGGAATAAGCCCTCCAATGGCCGGTCCTACAACGTAATCTATTTTGCCTTTAACATTTTCGCGTATTTTATCAGCAAGAGCGCGACACAATTTTTCGGTCATATCGGCATGCATAAAGACTTTTGCCTTCTGCATATAGATTCCGCTATGCCTACCGGAGGTCAAAATGAAATGACCTTCCAATATTGCACCCGCTTTTTTAAAAATATCCAGCACATCTTGCGTATTCATAGATTAACCTCAGTCATTCAGGCGAAACAATTCGCCTCGCATTTTCAAGTCGATAAAATTACGACAAATTTTCTATCCATCGAGAGCAACCGCTCCGAACCGGATTACTCAACTCCGGATTACTCAGCCGTTAACACGCTCAGCCGTACTTACCGATGCAGCCTCTTTAAGTTGCGTGAGAATTCTGTTCAAGTGTTTTAAATCCCAAACCTCAAGATCGATGATCATTTCAGTAAAATCAGGTGCGGTTCGAACCATTGACAAATTTTGTATATTCGCATCATTGCCCGCTATTGCTTGCGAGACCTCGGCCAATGACCCGGGAGAATTAATTGCCAGCACACTGATACGAGCAGGAAAACGTTCTGTCATTGCCGCATCAATGTCCCAGCGCACATCAATCCACCTTTCCGGCTGATCATCAAAAGCCTTCAAAGCAGGTGATTGTATAGGATAAATGACGATGCCGGCTCCTGGTTGCATAATTCCGACAATTCTGTCACCCGGAACCGCTCCTTCCGGCGCAAAACGCACCGGAACATCACCATGTGTACCACGAATTGGCAAAGCATGGTCTTCCTGATATGGACCAACCGGCTTTGTCTTATCGCCTTCGGGGACTTTAAACAGCATACCCTGTGCATTCTGGATATTGAACCAGCCTTCTTCACGCGGATTGACGTTCGGCTTTTGTTGGGCGCGGTTATCCTGATAATCAGGGTAGACAGCCTTGACAACATCGGAGGAAGGCAATTCTCCACGCCCAACAGCCGCAAGAACATCGTCGACATCCAGCCGTGCCAAGCGAGGCAAGACTTTTTTCAATTCTTCTTTGGAAAACTGCTTTCCGGCACGTTCGAATGTCCGCTCCAATATACGCGTTCCCAAACCTGAATATTGTTTGCGAACAGCCACACGCGTTGCCCGTCTGATGGCTGCACGTGCCTTACCTGTAACAACAAGTGATTCCCAGGCAGCCGGTGGAACCTGCGCCTTCGAGCGGATAATTTCGACTTCATCGCCATTTCTAAGCGCTGTCATGAGCGGCATGATGCGCCCGTTGATTTTTACACCGACACAGGAATCGCCGACATCTGTATGGACAGCATAAGCAAAATCAATGGGCGTTGCCCCTTTAGGTAAGGCAATAAGGCGCCCCTTCGGTGTAAAGCAAAAAACCTGATCCTGAAATAATTCCAGTTTCGTATGCTCAAGAAATTCTTCAGGATTATCTCCTTCGGACAATGATTGTATCGTTTGGCGCAACCATGCATAGGCATTGGTTTCGTTTTCGAGCTTGCTCGGGGAATTATTGGAACCGCGGTCTTTATAAATCGAATGAGCCGCCACACCATATTCGGCTATCTCGTCCATTTCCCGTGTTCTGATTTGTAATTCTACGCGTTGGCGTGATGGCCCGACAATAGTGGTGTGGATCGAACGATAGTCATTCTGTTTGGGAATTGAAATATAGTCTTTGAATCGGCCTGGAACCATCGGCCAAGTTGTATGGATAATACCCAAAGCGCGATAACAATCAGCGACACTGTCAACAATCACACGAAAACCATAAATATCCGACAATTGTTCAAATGAGAGCGCTTTAGTCTCCATCTTTCTAAAAACCGAATAAGGCTTTTTCTGCCTGCTTTTGACATAGGCTTTTATGCCATGTTCGGCAAAAAGCTTGGTCAAATCTTTTTC
>CAMLLT010000102.1 GCA_946480935.1 uncultured Bartonella sp.
AACGATGAATACGCAGAGCGCACCAAACCACATTGAACCGACCATCCACTTCGCATCCGGACCTTCGTTGAGGTGGAGGAAGAAAACGATCTGGACGAATATCTGAATGAGAGCCATGCCAATGAGGTAAATAACCTTGGTGCTGACTGCCCAGTTATCAAGCATTCCTTGCATAACAGGAATGAATGAAGCGAGGGTCAATATAACAGCCAGAATGAATCCGACCATGTATTTGCCGGTTGTTACACCGTGTGCTTCTTCATGTTCGCTCATTATAGTGCTCCCAAAAGATAGACGGCTGTGAAGACACCAACCCAGATAATGTCAAGGAAGTGCCAGAAGATAGAAAGACAGGACAAGCGAGTCTTGTTATCTTTATCCAAACCGTGACGGCCAAGATGAAAGAACATCAATGCCATCCAGATCAAGCCGGTCGTAACGTGAATACCGTGTGTGCCAACCAGCATGAAGAATGACGACCAATAAGCCGACAGAACCTCTTTACCGAATGTGCGAACACCGGTTGCAGGATCAACACTTGCGTAAGCATTCGGATCAAAGAAGAAAACGGACTTCAATTCGCCGTTCTCCATAACGCCGCCGAGCAACTTATGGAATTCATTCAACTCCATTCCAATGAATGCGAGACCGAGAATGAAAGTAATAACGAGCCAGGTTTTTACCCCGCCGATATTACCATTACGAACCTGCACCATTGCCATGCCGTAGGTGATTGACGAGAACAGCAGCAGAGCTGTTTCACAAAGCACATAAGGCAGCTCGATGAAGTCTTTGCCTGCAGGGCCGCCGCCGTAAGCGGAGGCGAACACTGCAAATGTGGCGAACAGAGTTGCAAACAAGATCAGGTCGGAAAGGATATAAACCCAGAACCCGAAGACCATTGTCGAACTACCGTCGTGGTGGTTTTCCGCGTGAGCGGTTGTTACTGCTGTAGCGCTCATGCTTTTACTCCTTGTGCTTTGAGAACAGCGCTGAATTCGTCTTCAGTCTTCTGTACTTCCTCAGCCGAGATGTAATAGCCTGCATGGTTTCCATTAAGCGAATGAAGCAAAATGGTTAAAATGAAGCCAACGAACGAAATTACAGCCAGCCACCAGATGTGCCATACGAGAGCGAAACCAAGAACCAACATCAACATGCCGGAAATAAAGCCTGCAATCGTGTTGGAAGGCATATGAATCTTCTCGAAGCCCGAGGTTTTACGGTGCTCACCGCGTTGTTTCATATCCCAATAGGCATCGTCCGCTTGAACGACAGGGACTGTAGCAAAGTTGTAAGCAGGAGGCGGGCAAGAGATTGACCATTCCAGAGTGCGAGCATCACCCCACGGATCGTTCTGTGTGATCGGCAATTTGCCTTTATGCTTGATGCCATACCAGATGGCGATCAATACTTGCAGAACAAAGCACAGGATACCGAGAAGGATGATAAACGCACCGACAGCTGCTGTAATGAACAATGGCTGCCAGCTTGGTTCGATATAGTGCTGCAAACGACGTGTTGCACCCATCAAGCCAACTGCGTAGATCGGGAAGAATGCTACATAGAAGCCGATGAACCAGCACCAGAACGAAGCAATACCCAATGCACGGTTCGGCTTGACGCCGAAGGCTTTCGGGAACCAGAACGCCAATGCACCGAGGTAAGCGAACACAACACCACCAAGAATTGTATGGTGGAAGTGGGCAACCAGGAACAAGGAGTTGTGGAACTGCCAGTCCGAAGGAACGATCGAAAGCAGAACACCGGTAAGACCGCCACCAACAAAGGTGAACATCATACCCATGCACCACAACATCGGAGGTTCGAAACGGATGCGTCCTTTATACATTGTGAAGAGCCAGTTGAAGACCTTAACACCTGTCGGAATAGCAATGATCATGGTTGCGGTACCGAAGAAGGTATTAACGGCTTCGCCGCCACCCATTGTGAAGAAGTGGTGTCCCCAGACGATGATCGAGAGGATCAAGATAACAAGGACAGCCCAAACCATTGAGGTGTAACCGAAAAGGCGTTTTGACGAGAATGTCGGAACGATTTCGGAAATGATACCGAATGCAGGAACAACCAGAACGTAAACTTCCGGGTGACCGAAAATCCAGACATAGTTGATCCAGACCATCGGGTTGCCACCGGCTGTATTGGTGAAGAAGTTCATATCAAGGTAACGATCACCGGCAAGCAATGCATAAGCAACTGTTAACGGCGGATAAATGATAAGGATAAGAACGTTCGAAACCAATGCGCACCAGCAGAATACCGGCATTTTCCACATTGTCATTCCGGGTGCGCGACATTTGACGATAGTGGCAACAAAGTTGACGGCACCCATTGTCGTCGCGATACCGGATAGCTGCAGTGACCACAGATAATAGTCAACACCTGTATCAGGGCTATTCAGCAATTCCGAGAAAGGTGGATACATCAACCAACCACCACGGCCAAAGTTACCAATACCGAGTGAGATGTTGATCAGAATCGCACCGGCGCATGTAATCCAGAAGCCAAGATTGTTGGCAAATGGAAAGGCCACATCGCGAGCACCGAGTTGCAGCGGCAGAACATAGTTCAAAATACCGAACAATAGCGGCGTTGCCATGAAGAAAATCATGATTGTGCCGTGTGCAGAGAAAATCTGGTCAAAGTGATCAGGCGGTAGATAACCCGCAGTCTCAGATCCAAGCGCGAACGCTTGGTGTGTACGCATCATGATAGCATCTGCAAAGCCACGGACAAGCATGACAATTGCAAGGACGATATACATAATGCCGACGCGCTTGTGATCAACAGATGTGATCCAATTGCGCCACAATATTCCCCACCAGCCGAGCAGCGTAATAGCGGCAAGAATAACGACGGCCAATGCAACTACAACAAGGCAGGTGTAAAGGACGATCGGCTCATTCGTTAGCGCGTGAAACGCTCCGGCTACAGGGTCTGTAAGTCTTCCAAACATTTTTCAACCCATATTAAATGAATTTCGGTTTGGAGGGGACATTACCTTTATAAGGCTAAAGCCCCTTCCTTGATGATTTTATTTCTTCTGAACCACACCGGGATCAAAGACGGAGCAGAGTTCACCCCACAGAGATTTCGCTGCAGCAAGTTTCATCTGATCTTCGTTGCAAGTGGTGTCTTTATCTACGCACCGGTTCACGATGCGATAGTATAGACCTTTTTCGACTTGCGAGAAATAGCGAACCTCAGCGTCTTTTTGCTTACCGGCAATATCACCCATTTTTGGCGAAAAGGAAAGCTGACGATATCCAGCGCGATCAAGCGTTTCTTTGCTTTCACGAGCTTTGGCAATCCAGTTATCAAAATCTGCCTGAGCAACAGAATTCCATTTGAAGTGCATCTCGGAGAAACCGTCGCCACTGTAATTGGCGGAAGAACCTTTGAATACACCTTGACGGTCAGCAATAAGATGCAACTTCGCGTTCATTTGCGGCATTGCATACAACACTGTACCAAGACGCGGAACCCAGAAAGCGTTAACCGAATTTTCCGAAGTCAACTGTATGAGCACCTGACGGTTCTCGGGTGCATAGATTTCGTTGATCGAAGCTACGCCATATTGCGGATAAATAAACAACCATTTCCAATCAAGTGCTACAGCATCGATTTGGAGTGGTTCTTGTGCTCCTGCAACAGCTTTATCAATTGGTTTTGAGGGTTCCAGCTTATAAGTGAAATAAGCTGTCAAGCTACCCAAAATAATAATGACAAGAATCGGAATACCCCACATGAAGGTTTCCACTTTTTTGGAGTGCCCCCAATCCGGCAGATATTCTGCTTGGGTGTTGGTAGCACGATATTTAATTGCGAAAGCGACAACGGCGATCATCACGGGAATGACAATACAAGCCATTACGATAACACATGTAGTAATCAAAATTAGCTCATGGCGCGCCACATAGCCCGCCGGGTCGAGAACATCGAATTCACAACCCGACAAGAGCAAAGCGGATGTTAAGACGCCCAGCAGCCCTGTTAGTTTACCAAAGTTCTTCATTCCTACCTGCCTCTTTATATGCATTGCATATTATTGCACGAGGGTATTTCAATTAATTCGTCATGAAAAAGCGGACTTTTCCACTTCTCCAACTTTCCCCGTCAGGCAGAATATTTGTCCCAAAAAGACATCGAAGCCCGACTTGGACTGACGTTGCCACAAAGACAATTGTGGCATCATCTAGGCAACGTCTTACTCTTTGGGTGAAAATTCGCAAGGGTTTTGTCCCCCCCTGCGTCAATATTGCGCGGTTTTTCCGACGATTTTTGATTCACAAATCGTGCTGAACGATATATTCAACAGCGAACCGGTAACCATCACTTCCACAGCCTGCAATAACAGCATCGGCTCTTTCGGATACAAAAGAATGGTGGCGATAGGTTTCTCTTTTGTGGATGTTCGACAAATGAACTTCTACAACCAGCCCTTCAAACATTTTCAATGCGTCGAGTATGGCAATTGAAGTGTGGCTATAGGCTGCCGGATTAATGATTATTGCGACGCTCTTTCCGATTGCTGCCTGAATAAAGCCAACCAATTCGCCTTCGCAATTGCTTTGTAAAAAATCGACATCAACCCCATGCGAACGAGCGCATTCCCGCGTCATATTTTCAATGTCTTTCAATGTTTCATGACCATAGATTGCCGGTTCACGTCGTCCTAAAAAGTTCAGATTTGGTCCATTTAGCACTGTAATCTTTTTTGCCATTGTCAGTATCCCCTCTATATTCGAACCACTTTATTTCACGTCTGCGATATTTTCTTAAATTTTGGTAAACTGTCCACCGGATATCTCGAAAAATTCCGCACGCCCCCTCAAGGCCGAAAAAAGCTCGCTATCTGTACCGGTCATAAAAGTTTGGCCGCCGAGTTTATCAAGGCTATCGAATAATATTGCGCGCCTTCTCTGGTCAAGATGGGCCGCCATCTCGTCAAGCAAAAGAATTGGTGTCATGCCCGATATATCTGCTGTCAGCCGGGCGTGCGAAAGAACGAGTCCCGTTAATAAGGCTTTTTGTTCACCCGTGGAGCATAGTGCCGCCGGCATATTCTTTTTGGCATAATAGACCAGCATATCGCTTCTATGCGGTCCTTCAAGCGTTCGACCGGCAGTGCGATCGAGCTCCCTCTTATCACGAAGGCGTTGTTTATATTCCTCTTCAACGTCTACAGCCGATTGCCTCGTCAATGAATGTTCAATAGTTCCCTCAAGATCAAGCAGTGGTACCGGAAATGTATTCTCGGCATCGAAATTATCTATATTTATGATGAGTCTTACCACGTCCATACGCGCTGCGGCGATGGCAACGGCGAGTTCTGCCATTTGCGTTTCCAATGCATTGAACCAATATTCGTCGCGATTTCCATCCACTAAAAGTCGATTTCTGGCTCTCATTGCTTTTTCAAAATCCGACACGCGGCGAGCGTGCGCGGGATCAATTGCCAGAACCATGCGGTCAAGAAAACGTCTTCGGTCACTTGCGGGACCGGTAAACAAACCGTCCATGGATGGAACAAGCCAGCTCACCCTGCAATATTCGGTGAGTCTATCAGAAGCAACACTTTCACCATTAATTCGCACTTTGCGACCATTCGAAGTAGTGTCACTTGCCGTACCGATATTGACATTTCCATAAAGAGCCGAATGCAATTGGGCAAAAATGACAAATCCGTCCGCCCCTTTTGGGACAGGAGTCTCATCATGACCGGTTGGCGCATTTTCCAATCCGGCAGCATCTTTTTGAAAACTCTTTTCAGATTGCAATAAGCCGGTCGAGCCATGATCTTCCGGTAATATTTTTTCCCCGTAGCCGGATGGCTGATTAGCACGAATGACACTGTCGTAAGTTGCGCGACGCAAACCTCGCCCCGGCGAAAGAAATGACAAAGCTTCAAGAAGATTGGTTTTACCGGCACCGTTATGTCCGGTAAAGATCACAATCCGGTCGGAAAAATCGGCAGAAAAACTTCGATAATTACGGTAATTGGTCAGCTTAAGCTGCCGGATAAAAACCTTTGCAGCGCTTCTGCCAGAGTCATCTACCATTCGTTCTCTAAACACGCATTGGCATTAAAACGTAAAGGGCGTCAGCATCGTCACTATCGCGAATGAGCGTTGGTGCGCCCGCGTCAGCGAGCATGAATACCGCGTTTTCACCGCTCAGTTGAGCCATAATATCAAGAAGATATTTGGAATTGAAACCGATTTCCAAAGGTTCACCTTCATAATCGGCAACAATCTGGTCTTCTGCACTTCCGGAATCGGGATTATTGACTGTGAGTGTCAATTGACCATTTTCGATCGTCAATTTAACGGCACGCCCGCGATCACTGGAAATGGTTGACACACGGTCAACTGCCGCAGCAAAACTTTGACGATTGATCGTCAGCTTTTTGTCATTGCCCAAGGGGATAACACGCTGATAATCGGGAAATGTCCCGTCTATCAATTTCGACGTCAGCACGACAGAAGCGATAGTGAAACGTATTTTTGTTTCGGAAACCTCTATCTTTATTTCGCTTTCGGCTTCCTCTCCCAACAATTTCTGCAATTCACCGACGGCTTTACGAGGAATAATAACGCCGGGCATCCCTTCAGAACCTGACGGCGCGTCCGTTTCCGCTTCGGCCAAACGGTGACCATCGGTCGCAACTGTACGTATTTTCAGGCCTTTATCGTCAATGACGTGAAAATAGATACCATTGAGATAATAACGCGTTTCCTCGGTGGAAATGGCAAATTGTGTGCAGTCGATAAGCCTTTTCAAAGCCGCTGCCGATAAAGTAAAACTATGGCTGAAATCACCAGCATTAAGTTCGGGAAAATCTTCCTTGGGCAAGCATTGCAACCGGAAGTTCGAGCGTCCGGAAACGACCTGCATAGCGTTGCCGTCATCGGAAACCGAAAGCATAATCTCGCCCCCTTCGGGAAGCTTGCGCACAATCTCGTAAAGGAGGTGAGCAGGAACAGTTGTCGAACCTGATTGTTCGATATTTGCAGCTGTTGTTTCAGTTACCTCAAGGTCAAGGTCGGTTGCTTGCAATTCGACCCCGGAATTAACTGTATTGATAAGCACATTGGACAGAATAGGAATCGTATTACGCCGTTCGACGACGCGATGAACACGGCCGAGAGATTTTAACAGATGGCTACGATCGACTGTAATGCGCATATTGGACACTCTCTAAATTATTCTGCCAATTAAAACGGTTTCTAACTGAATAAAACAAGATGCAGTGATTCCTTTCAAGCCAAGGAATCACCCGACAAGAAAAACAGATAAAAACCAGATTGGCAATATTCTTGCATAAAATACAAGATACTACTCTCTGACAGAGTCTATCGAGATTTGCTCTCCCAAAAGCCTGTTCAAGCTGATTGCTCGTCAATCAGGCGCTTCAAGAGCTCCAATTCTTTGGCCAATTGCTGATCGGCACCAACCATATCTTCAATCTTGCGCACTGCATGAAGGACAGTTGTGTGATCACGCCCGCCAAAGCGACGGCCAATTTCCGGAAGCGAGCGTGGTGTCATCATTTTTGCAAGATACATCGCAACCTGACGTGGTTTAACAATTGTCCGCGTACGGCGATTCGACAACAGGTCTTGCTTGGAAACATTATAATGACGGGCCACAACACGTTGGATTTCTTCAATACGAATCCGTTTCGGCTCACCGGAGCGGGTCAGATGGTCCAACAATTCGTCAATACGATTGAGCGACAAATCCGGCTCGAAAGATTGACGGAACAGAAGCTGGTTGAATGCCCCTTCAAGATCGCGCCCCGAACCGGAAACAGTTCTGGCAATGTGAGAAAGAACCTCGTCAGGGATTGAAATAGAAGGATCATCATGTTGGGCAGCCTTCAAGCGCTTGCGCAACATCTCGAGCCGCATGTCATAATCAGGCGACTCAATTTCCAGCGATACACCACCCTGCAAACGCGAGCGCACTCTGACATCTAGCGATTCGAGCTCCGCTGGCGCCCTATCGGCAGCAACAACAACCTGTTTTGCACTATCAAGCAACATATTGAGCAAATGACAGAATTCATGTTGAATCGATTTGCCCTGTAAAAATTGCATATCGTCAATAAT
>CAMLLT010000103.1 GCA_946480935.1 uncultured Bartonella sp.
CGACACGCACGGTCTGTGTCGCATTCTTTTCCTGAACAATTTCCTGAATATTCTGTGCAGCCCGCAACCCCGGAACATCAAAACCATGATTGACAAGGTTCAAGTCGGTTGATGTGATTGATACCATTTTTGCCTCCGGTATAATGCCAATTCAGTCCAGCATTACTCTTTATTAATAATATAGTTCAATTACCCGAAATATGCAAATAAACCGGCGAAAAGCTACGAAACCGGATTAATTACAAAATAACAGACTTATCAAAAAAATGATTTATTGGTCGAGGCAATTCCAACTGAACGAAGATAGACAAAAACAACAGTATTGAGAGGCGGTCTCGTAATGCACAGGTTTAAATAGCCCCTGTAAAAGGTAAGAATTTTTACCCAATACATTTTTTGTATAAAATCCGCACCTTATAGCTTTCTATAAAACGAATTATAATAAGCTCATCATGTTTGCCATTTTTGAAAACAAGGATTTCCCGCTATTCTAAACCATTGACGAGATTGGCAAACGATCAACACTGATAATAATCGCCCCCGATTGTCACATTCATATGAAATCAGGCGCGTTACCCAAGAATAAAATCGCTCCTCTTCAATTTTACTTTTCTTTCCTAATCGGTCGTTTTGAGCTAAGGTTGGAGAATATGACTTCAGTCCTACAACAAGGCCGATATCACTGAGTTAACTCCTATATGTTAAGGAATTATTCGATGAAACTTTATTATTATGACCATTGCCCGTTCTGTGTCCGTGCCAAGATGGTAGCCGGATATAAACAGGTTCCTGTTGAATATATTGTTTTACTGAATGATGATTCTGAAACATGTATGCGGCTCGTTCACAAAAAACAGGTTCCGATTCTGGAATTCGATGATGGTTCCGCGATGGTTGAAAGCTTGGATATTGCCCATAAATTTGATGAAATTGGCGAAAAGAGTCGCATTGTTTCTCCGGCAACAGATTTACAAAAGCAAGTCACTGACGAGCTTTCCAAGGTCTCTTCGGATATTAATGCGCTGCTTTATCCACGCAATGTAAAAGCATCACTTCCGGAATTTGCTACGAAATCGGCCATTGAATATTTTCAAGGCAAAAAAGAAAAGTCACTCGGCAAATCATTCGATCAAGCAATGAGTGAAACAGCCGAACATAAAAAGAAGGTCGAAGACAAACTCGCAACTTTGCCTTTTCATCCGGATAATACCAATGAAAACTTAAGCTGGGATGACGTCATGATATTCCCGACATTACGCAATCTGACGATTGTGAAAGACATCAAAATGCCACAGCAACTTCAGGATTATGTCAAACATATTTCTGCTCTGACAGGCGTTCAGCTTTATTACGATCGCGCTTTATAAGTTCCCCCGGTTTGCCACAAATGCAAATTTTACCCTATATCGCGCCTATCGGCTTGTTGTTGTTGTCAAACGTTTTTATGACCTTTGCCTGGTATGGGCATTTGAAATTCACCAACAAGCCGCTGATGATTGTCATTATAGCAAGCTGGGGAATTGCATTTTTCGAATATTGCCTTGCAGTTCCCGCGAACCGTTTGGGACACACCGTTTATAGTGCCGCCCAGCTCAAAACGATTCAGGAAGTGATTACGCTTCTGATATTTTCCGGTTTTTCCATTCTTTATCTTGGCGAAAAACTGACGATAAATCATTTTGTCGGCTTTGCGCTTATTGTAAGCGGAGCCTACTTCATCTTCAAAGGTCCGTTATAATCTCGGTTTAGGGCTTTCCAGTTCGTATTTGCGAATGTTATAACGGCAAAAATACCAAAATTATGGAAGAGGATTATCATATGGCAAAGATCAAGGTCGCAAATCCGGTCGTCGAACTCGACGGCGATGAGATGACACGCATTATTTGGCAATATATCAAGGAAAAATTGATCCATCCCTATCTCGATGTAGATCTGAAATATTATGATCTTTCGATAGAAAATCGCGATGCGACCAACGATCAGGTAACAACCGACGCTGCAAACGCTATCAAGAAATATGGTGTTGGCGTTAAATGTGCGACAATCACACCGGATGAAGCGCGCGTTAAAGAGTTTAACCTGAAAAAAATGTGGAAGTCACCGAATGGTACAATCCGCAACATTCTCGGCGGCGTTATTTTCCGTGAGCCGATTATTTGCAAAAACGTTCCGCGACTCGTTCCGCACTGGACAAAGCCGATCATTATCGGTCGTCATGCTTTTGGTGACCAATATAAGGCGACAGATTTCAAATTCCCCGGCAAAGGCAAACTGACAATCAAATTTGTTGGTGAAGATGGAACCGTTATCGAACATGATGTCTATGATGCACCCGGTGCCGGTGTTGCATTGGCTATGTATAACCTTGATGCATCAATCCGCGATTTTGCCCGTGCATCGTTCAATTATGGCTTGCAGCGCAAAGTTCCGGTTTATCTTTCCACAAAGAATACCATTTTGAAGGCCTATGATGGCCGCTTCAAAGATATCTTTCAGGAAGTTTTCGATAAAGAATTCAAGTCCGAATTCGATAAATACCATCTCACTTACGAGCACCGTCTGATCGACGATATGGTTGCTTCATCACTTAAATGGTCCGGCGGATATGTCTGGGCTTGTAAGAATTATGATGGTGATGTTCAATCCGACACAGTGGCTCAGGGTTTCGGCTCTTTGGGACTGATGACCTCCGTTCTCATGACACCGGATGGCAAAACAGTTGAAGCCGAAGCTGCACATGGAACAGTAACCCGCCACTATCGTCAATATCAGCGCGGCGAAGAAACATCGACCAACTCGATTGCTTCGATCTTCGCCTGGACACGTGGCTTGGCACACCGTGCAAAGCTCGACAATAATGACCAGTTGAAGCACTTTGCCGATACACTTGAAAAAGTATGTGTCGATACTGTTGAATCCGGTTTCATGACCAAGGATCTTGCCTTGCTCATCGGACCGAACCAGAAATGGCTTTCAACAACAGGTTTTCTCGACAAAATTGCGGAAAATCTTGCCAAAGCACTTGCTTGAACATTTCCAATTTGAAAAGCAAAAAGCCCCGTTTCACACGGGGCTTTTTGCTTTTGGCGGGAACAAAAAACGTCGATCAAAGTTTCGTTTCTTGGCACTAAAGCCTTATGAGGCTATTTAAAAGACCGACACTGATTCTAAAAAAATATAGGGATAACAATGAATGAACAAGGCTGGTCAACACTTCTTTCAGGTAGAAATGGTGTCCGCTCTATAACACTTGCAGGCGGGGTTGCTCTGCATGCGGTCAATGTCTACATTGTTGTCACTATTCTCCCCTCTCTTGTTGCCGATATTCACGGTGAACAATATTATTCATGGGCTGCAACAATTTTTGTGACGGCATCGCTTATCGGTGCATCGCTTGCAGCAAAATTGTTAGCCCGTTTCGGCCCCAAAACAGCTTATGCTCTTTCGGCACTCCTCTTTGCGGTTGGTACCCTTATCTGTAGTGCCGCTCCAACTATGGCGGCATTCCTGTTCGGTCGGCTCATTCAAGGTTTCGGCGGTGGCTTTTTGCTGTCACTTTCCTATTCCATGGTGAGAATTGTATTTGACCCTGCGTTATGGCCACGGGCGATGGGGCTCATTTCCGGCATGTGGGGAATTTCGACATTACTCGGCCCCGCCATTGGCGGCATTTTTGCCGAATACAGCACTTGGCGTGCTTCATTCTGGACAGTTGGTATTCTGGCACTTTTATTTTCCGGCATTGCACTTAAAGTTTTGCCCGCCACGACAGAACGTCAAAACGTTTCGGAACGGCTTCCTGTTATCCAGCTTGCTGTTTTGACCATTATGGTTCTTGTCATTTCGGCAAGCAGTGCGGTAAGCGACAACAATATCAAAATTGCCGGTATTATTATCGGTGCTATTCTGCTTTTTGTTCTTGGGATTATCGATAATCATTCGAACAATAAAATGCTTCCCGACGGTTCATTTTCGATTCAGTCGATATTTCTGCCGCTTTACGGCCTGATGGTTATTATCTCGGTCGCCGTAAACGGTGCGGAGCTTTATCTTCCCCTGTTTCTTCAGGAACTTCACGGGAGAGGCCCACTTGTTGCAGGCTATATTGCCGCCCTTATGAGTATCGGCTGGACCTGCGGTTCATTGCCAAGTGCCGGAGCTTCGCCGAAAATTGTGCGCAAAATCATCATTCTTGCACCCGTGATTGATATGCTCGGAATGGCGACGTTGTTCTATTTCATCCCGTCTGAAATGAAATCATCGGGATTTCTGATTTCGATTTGTCTCGCGCTGTTCCTGATCGGTGTCGGGGCTGGAACGTCATGGCCGCATTTGCTTACCCGCGTATTACAATGTGCTTCCGAAAAAGACGCGACACGTGCCAGCGCATCCCTTACAACAATCCAGTTGTTTTCAACAGCTTTAAGTGCCGCACTCGCCGGAAGCATTACCAATCTTGCCGGATTATTTGATCCGGGCGGTGTGAGCGGTATGATTGCGGCTTCAAAAGTGCTGTTTATCTTTCTGATTATCATATTGCTGCTTGCAGTGCCGCTCGCCTTTATTATTTCCCGCGATATGCTCAACCGGCCTGATGGGAAACATTCAGACAACAAAAGCAATCAGAAACAGCAGCAGAATAATTAAAAATAGCACATCCATCGAACGCTTGAAGAGCCGGATGGCACGGTAAATATCGTCGGGACGAGCCATTTTCCCGCTATCATTCTGGAAAGGTTCGTCAACAGCTTTACCCGAATAGATTCTCGGCCCCAAAAGCTTGACATCAAGGGCGCCTGCAAAGGCACATTCGGGAAAACCGGCATTGGGCGAATGATGGTGACGCGCATCTTTTCTCACCACTTCAAGTGACTTTGCGGCAGCTTTCCGATTGATAAAAAGTCCGCTTGTCAGGATAACAATTAACGCTGTCAATCTTGCAGGTATAAAATTAACGACATCGTCAAGCCGCGCTGAAGCCCAGCCGAAATCCTTGAAGCGCTCGTTTTTATAGCCGATCATCGAGTCGGCCGTGTTCACCAATTTATAACAAAAAAGGCCGGGAAGACCGAGGATAAGATACCAGAACACCGGTGCCACAACGCCATCAGAGCTATTTTCGGCAAGGCTTTCAATAGCTGCGCGACAAACTGCGCTTTCATCGAGATTTTTTGTTTCCCGCCCGACTATGAGCGAAACAGCGCCTCTCGCTTCGTCAAGCGAACCTTGTTTGAACGCTTTTTCAACTCTAGCGACGTGATCGACAAGGCTTTTTTGCGCAAGGAAGATGGAGGCAACCAGCGCTTCAATAATTATTCCTGTAAACCCCAGTTGAAGCAAAAGCGCATGAATAAAAAGGGCAATAATAAAGGTTGCCAGCAACAAGATGAGAAGCGCACCGAGGCCATACCATTTCCTGCGGCGGGAAGACATTGTCTTCCTGTTAAATCGCGCTTCAAACCACTTTATCCCTGCTCCGAATGCCGCTACCGGATGAGGGAGCTTGCGCCATAACCAGTCGGGGTCGCCGATTGACCGATCAATCAGGAGCGCCAATAAAAGGATAAAACAGAGACGCTCCACCGGTGTCACACCTGTTTTAATGCTTTAGCCTGATCGCGTTTCTCAACATACCAGGAGAGAGTAAAAATCGACAGGCCGCAAAATGTGAGACAGCCTCCCAAAATCGCCGTATCCTGATAGCCGAAACCAAGCCGCAAGATTTCCGCGCCCGATTCAGCACCCAAAGCATTGGCAACATTGAAAGCCGATTGCATGAGGGCTCCGGCAAGGGTCTGGGCGTTGGCTGCAACATCCATAACGCGCGTCTGGATTGAAGGCATACTGGCAAAAGACGTACCAATCAGGAAACAACCGATGGCAGCCGTAATGCCGGAATGGCAAAGAAAATAAAACAGGAAGAATGTAATTGTGCTCCATAGCAGAGCGAAAAACAGCATTCTCATCGGACCGATTTTCACAGCAATTTTAGGGCCCAGAATATTTCCCGTAACCATGCCAAGACCGATGAGCGGCATAATAAACGGTACCCAACCTATTGAAAGGCCGGAAACGACAGTCAAAGTCGATTTGATATAGCTGAAGACAGCAAAGAGACCGGCTGTTCCAATGGCGACTGTTGCCAGCATGAACCAGACCTGTTTTTCTTTCAACGCGCTAAGCTCGGTCAAGGGACTTGTTCCCAATGCTGTCGGCAAACTGGGCAGAAAGAAAAACACCAAAATTGCACAAAGGGCTCCGATGCTGCCCACCATAACGAAAGCCATTTGCCATCCAAGTTGCTGACCAAGCCAGGTTGCAAAAGGCGCACCGACAACTGTTGCAATTGTAAGCCCAAGCATAACCGCACCAATTGCCTTGGGGCGATTTTTCATCTCTACCATGGAGGAAGCGGCAATAGAGGCAACGCCAAAATAGATACCGTGGGGCAAACCGCTCATAAATCGCAAGCCGACAAGGGCATGAAAGCTCGTCACACAGGCACTGGCAATGTTCGAGAACGCATAAAACAGCATCAAAGCAACCAGAACATATTTCCGCGGATATTTAGCAGTCGCGACAGCCAGAACCGGCGCACCCACAACAACGCCGAGTGCATAGGCTGAAATATATTGGCCGGCAGTCGGTATATCGACACCCGAACTTTTGGCCATTTCCGGTTGCAGACCCATGGACACAAATTCGGACGTGCCTATTGCAAACGCACCGACGGCGAGCGCGAAAATACACAAACGGCGCGTTTTGGCGTCAACTCCCGAAGCAACATTGAGTCGATCAATTTTATATTTCATAGCTTAAGAACGAATCCCTGAATGCGTTTGGTTCAAATATCCAGTTTGCCAGTCAACACCCTGTCGGCACAAGAAAATATCTACCAAATTCAATCTGTTCAAGGCAGTTTGTTTCCACCACCGTCGCCTCGCCTCATCTTCTGATAAAAAGTCGCAATGACAGAGTTTTTAGTAAATTTATTCGAAAACACATCAAACAGTTACGCCGCATTTTCTGTTAGCGTGTAGGATATTTTTTCATCCCTCTATATCTATCAAATGGATAAACGAACCGGCAACATTGTTTATTCTCATTCCCCTTGTCCCTAAAGAATGGTCAAGCGCATCATAGGCTTTAAAAAGCGGTATACCGCCTTTTTCATCTACAATGGAAGCATAATGGAACTCGTGCCCTCGAAAACCTGTTTTTCCGAAAAACTCCCCTTCTGGAACCAAACGGCGATAGCCTAAATGCAGTTTCTTCTGTTTGAAGCTGGTATTCAAAGGTAAAAGACCAAGCATTTGGTGTTTAACACCTTCGCTATCTTCCAATGTTTCCCCCAAAGTCATATAACCACCGCATTCGCCATAAATGGTTTTTCCGGCTTTTGCCATATCACTCATGGCTTTTTTGAACTTCTCTGCTGCCGCCAGTTTTCCGGCAAAAAGTTCGGGATAACCACCACATAAATAAACGCTATCACACTCTTTATCCGGCACTTCATTTGCCAAAGGCGAAAAGAATGTAATTTCGGCACCGGCTTTTCTCCAGCCATCAAGCAAGTGTGGATAAGAAAAGCGGAAAGCATCATCACGGCTCACTGCAATACGCTGTCCAAGTGGCGGGATATAATCAATCGTCGCACGAGCAACTTTCACCCGATTTGAAGTCGATAATGCGATCATCGCCTCAAGATCAACGCTCTCCTTTATGATTTCTGCCGCTTTTCCGATAAAAGCATAAAGGTCGGTTCGTTCGGAAGCCTGAACCAGCCCCAAATGACGTGAGGGGAGTGTCAGCGCTTTATTCCTGTAAACAGCCCCAACCACCGGTATATCAAGCGGTTGCAGGGCCGCGCGAAGCATGGTTTCATGCCGCGGACTTCCAATTTTATTCAGGATAATTCCGGCAAAGCGCAATCCCGGCATAAATTCGGCAAAACCTTTGACAAGTGCCGCGACCGAATGTGATTGGCTTGTCACATCAACGACAAAAAATACCGGCAAATCCAACAAACGGGCAAGTTCGGCAGA
>CAMLLT010000104.1 GCA_946480935.1 uncultured Bartonella sp.
CCTTGGGTTGTCGTTTGCGGGCCGCGGAATACTTCAACAGATTCGACATCCCAAATCGGTGCAGCGCCAATACCGAATTCTCCGGAACTTAGATAACGGCCATCGACACTGATTGTCGCACGGGGAATTGGGTTCGCCAAATAGGCATTACCTTTTACCAACGGACCTTTGGTATCAACGCCACGGATAATCGGCGCATCACTGTCATTCGTATAAAGAACGTTCGGCGTACCTTTCAAAAGATCGGTCAGTGTTGTCACAGCGGGTCGTTCCTCAATACGGTCACCACTGAGGACCGTCACCGAGCTTGCTGTATGTTGAAGCGACCGCAAAGTTTTTTCACCGCTGATGACCACTTTTTCCAATACAGTGTTATTGGACGCTGTTTGTTTCTGATCCTCTTTTTCCAATACCGCGCTGTTAGACGCTGTTTGTTTCTGATCCTCTTTTTCCTCGGCAAAAGCAGATGGAACCGCACAGGATAATACAATCAAACCACAAATGATCTGATAATGGGCTGACGATAGGAAAAACCGGTTTTTCGATAACGTTTTTGACATCAGATGAGACCTTTTAGGGAAAACGAAGAAAATATGAGTTTATTACTCATGATAAATATTAAGTCAATATTTATTTTATATAGTGAAACAAATTATCCTCATTTTGTTTTGGCCCATTTTCTCACCTCACCCAATGTGTAACGGGCGCTCAAAAAACTGGGTGTGAAGACCTTGGAGCCATCAAGATAAATGACACGTCCCTCACGCGCCGGTTTCATATAAGTTTGCCACCCCGGCACCAATTTATTCAAAGCTTCGTTTGTCGCTTCAATGCTTTTGTCAGGAGCTCCCCAGTTAATGATTACAACAAGAATATCCGGATTAAGGGAACCGAATGTTTCTGCACTGATTGGCAATACTATTTTTGGAGATCCATCTGAATGGGTCTTGTCGTTCGAAACTTCAAAAGGTTTCATTCCCAAATCATTAAGAGGTTGAGAAACGCCAATTCCCTCTCCCACAATGTTGATCTGATCCATTATGATGACAGGTAAATATGTTTTGTTTTCGAGACTTTCCGGAAGCTGTTTTTTTGTTTCCTGAACATCTTCAATATATTGCTCTTTTAGAGTTTGGAATGCGGTTTCTTTACCGAAAAGTTTTGCAAGGTTTTCTTCAATGACAAAATTATCAAGATGACCGGTCGTGTAATGCTGCATATAGACAGGCGCAACGGTAGAAAGCTGTTTGACCTTATCGACATCGAACTCCGTACCAATAATAAGATCCGGTTTCATTGAATAAAGTTTTTCAAGATCAACTTGACGGTTATTCCCTATGCCCTGAGGTTTTTTCTGGTTCGGCCCGAACAGAGTATCAATGAAATCGGCACCGACCTGATATGTGCCGTCATCGGCGCGGCCAAAGCTGCCAATCGGATTGACGCCAAGCTCGATCATCGGAATGGCGATTGCTGGCTCACTCATTACAACGACCCTCTCGGGATGATCCGGAATATCGACTGTGCGCCCCATAGTATCAACGACTTCCCGAGCCTCGGCGGTTGCGGAAATTGCCAGTAGAACAGTGCTAATTAACAAAGTTGAATATTTGATACGCATGAAATATTTCCTTATTTTTGAAAATACTGACGAAGGGTTTTTAGGCGTAAAACGATAATGAACAACGGAACACCGATAATGGTGGTTGTTAATCCCAAAGGCATAGCAATGGTTGTTGCGTTTTTCGAAATGATGTCGGCTCCAATGACGAGATTTGCCCCCACAAGACCCGAAAGATAAAGTCTGGCGCTCCCATTCGCACCGGTCATGAATTGTGCAAGTTGTGGTGCCAAAATCCCTAAAAAAGCGAGCGGCCCCACAATTGTTACAGAAGCGGCACTTAACAATACTGCGAATAATAATAATAGGGGACGGGAAACCATAACCGGTTCACCGAGCGATTGTGCAAGCTCGTTTCCCAAGTCGTACCGGTTGAGCGAGTGTCCGGAGAGAAAAATTCCGACGAGGCTGAACACAAAAAGCGGTAGAAATGCCGAAACGCTTAACCAGTTGGCCTGAAAAAGAGAACCGGCCATCCAGCTCGATGCATTGTAGGACGCTTCAGTTGGCAGATAAAGTATCAGGAAAGAATTGATTGAAGCGAGAACCGTTGCAACGGCAATTCCCATTAAGAGAATTACCAGACCTCCGGAATGCCGGTTACCAACCAGAGCAAGCAACACCAATGCAGTGCCCAAGCCTCCGGCAAGAGAGGCAAATGTGATGAGAACACGGGAGGCTGTAGGAATGAAGGCAAGCAAAACAATTGTCGTTGTCAGGGAACCGTGACTGATACCGAATAAACCCGGATCAGCCAAAGGATTACGGGCAATCGGTTGTAGAATAGCTCCCGAAACTGCGACACTCCAGCCAATCAAAAATGCCAAAGCCAAACGCGGAAGGCGCACATCCCATAAAGCAAAATAGGATTGGTGACTGATCTCTTCGCCCGAGACAAGTTTCAAGAAATCGTAAAGGCCGGTATCGATTGTCCCTAAATTCAAGGAAAGCAGAAAAAGAACAAATGCGAACAATAAAAGCAAGATCCCGATTACGACATTGCGGATGACAAGCTCTTTTCCATTTGCAAAGCGGATCGAAAGCCGTTGGTCAAGTGTGCGCGATATCTTCATATGTCGTTCCTGTTCTTTGGAGAAACATAGAATTTTCGGATCAATAAAATGAAAACGATACCGCCGAACAGATCCAGAATAATTCCGGTATTGACGACATAGGGTTGAAAAGCATTTTGCGAGATAGTACTCGCTAAAAGACATAGAGTTGCTCCCGTTAATGCGGAAGCTGGTAAAGTTACTTTAAAATCCTGTCCGACAAGCGGTTTTATCATATGTGGAACAATCAGACCTATAAAACTGATCGGTCCGCAGACAGCTACAGCGGAACACGAGGCGACAATTGCGCATGCCAGAGCGAAGCGGGAAACAGCAACCGTTCTAACCCCCATTGAAGAAGCTTTTTCGCTGCCGAGGAGAATGAGGGTTAGCGGCTTCGAGAACATAAAAATCAATGCCAGTGCCAAGATACCAATCCACCAGAATTGATACAGCCGATCAATATATGCATGGTTGATATTACCGGCAATCCAGGACAGGAACTCGCCTCTTCTATCTGCATAAGACAATAAAAGTGCATTGCTTAGGCCGATGAGCAGCATGGATACAAGCGAACCGGATAAAATAAGCATGAGACCGGTAGTCTTTTCGTTGCCGCCGGCTATACGTGCAATGATTGTACAGAGAAGAAAACCGAACAGTCCACCACATAGAGCTGCTAACCCCTGCTCTGCCAGATTTGCACCGAAAACGAGCGCACCACCCACGACAAAAAGCGTCGCACCTGCATTGATTCCCAGTGAGGAAGCGGAAGCGAGCGGATTACGGATAAGCCCTTGAAATACCAATCCGGAGCTTGCCATAATAAGACCTGCATAAATAGCAATAATGGCGCGTGGAAACCGCTGGTAAAGGATGGATGCCTGACCATAATTGTTCGGCTCTCGCCATATCAGAACTTGAAAAATATCAGACGGCGAAGAAAATGTACCACCCCAAGCTATTCCGAGATAGAAAACCAATAAAAATAAACCAACACTACCCACCCAGAACTTGGAAAAATTCATTTTATTCTTCCATGTAACGAACAGACTGGGCCGCGTCGGGATAAGGCTGACAAATGAGATGCCCGTTATGGACAAACAATTCTGCCGGAATTCCGAAGACTTGCCGTAAATTTTCTTCTGTTACAACATCTTGAGTTCGGCCGTGAGCATGAATTTTGCCCGCTTTCACCATCACAACATAATCGGCAAAATAGGTAGCCAGATTGATATCGTGCAAAACAACGATAACAGTCTTCTTCAGTTCGCAACTCAATTCACGAACAAGTTTCAAAATAGCGTACTGGTATTTGACATCGAGATGATTGACCGGCTCGTCAAGCAATATCATATCGGTTTTTTGTGCCAATACGAGCGCGAGCCAGGCTCTTTGCTTTTGACCGCCCGAAAGAGAATTCACAGGTAAATGAGCCTTGTCGGCAAGCCCGACAATCTCGAGAACCTGATGGAAATATTCGCGATCTTTCGCTGAAGGGCCGGAAAATAAAGAATTACGTGCATAAGAGGAGAGCTCGATAAGTTGACCCAATGTCAGGTAATCTGGACAAAAACTCTCCTGAGGAAGATAAGAAACGAGTTGTGCAAGTTTTTTGCGATGAAAACTTCTAATATCGCGCCCATCCAAGGTGATCTTGCCACCTTGAAGATCCAGAAATCCCATTATCGCTTTGAGAAGCGTTGATTTTCCACAACCATTTTGACCGATAAGAGCTGTCACTTCACCAGGAATAAAATTGACGGAAATATCATGCAAGATTGTCAACTTGCCATATCCGGCTTTTACGTTGTGTAAATCCAGTTTCATATCGCCCTCAATTTATTTTAGGGCGTAAACTATATAAAATTTCTCAAGTTTGCAATCTCAAAAAATAAGGGAATATTTTCGGATATTGCCTGTTTTCTATGAGCTCATCCGGATGTTATATCGCGCAAACACTGCTATGCTAAAATTGAACGTTCCCCCCTGTCCCAGTTGTGGTCGCGGAAATGTTAAAAATTCCGGCATTTTGAAACAACAGATTTTCGTATGAGATGAAGCTTAAAAAATTATTTTTACTATCCACTTTAGTAACGCGATAGCTAATCAATCAATAAAACCTATTCGATATGCCGGATAATGGGTTAAAAACCAATAATCCGAATTTGTCCGGCGCACTCTTCAGTTTTTCAAATTCATGATTTTCGGGGACAAAAAACCGACAAGAAGACCAATTTCAAAGCTGTTTGTTAACTGGAGTTATTGATTAGTCGGCACGATTTCGGACTGATTCCAAAACAGGTAAAATTTTCACCGTTCCATGTGATCATCACCTTAATATATGATCATATTACCGAAAGTCAGGTGGGAAAAAATGCCGACATCGGGATGTTTTTCAATCGAGAATACTGTGTCGGCATTATTATTCAATGGCTTATTTTGCGTCGACCTCGAAAGTCAGTCCTTGATAGGCCGGCTCCACATTGTCGGGCGTGTATTTTGTCACCTCGTCGTAATCCAGTGCAATATGCATATGTGTCAAAATAACCCGCTTGGCATTGAGTTTTTTACCCCATTCAACTGCTTGATCGACGGAAAAATGACTTGGATGAGGGCGATATTGCAGAGCGCCGATAATCAGAACATCAAGGTTTTCGAGATATTGCGGTGTTTCTTCAGGAAAAGCATTAACATCGGTACAATAGGCGACGTCATCCAGCCGGAAACCGAGCGAGTGGATATCCCCGTGTATTTGTAAAACAGGCATAAGGGTTATCGGCCCGCCGGCACCCACTATAGTGAATTTGTTGTAAGGGGTAATTTTTATACGGTTTAATATTGGAGGATAATTCGACCCTTCAGGCGTTTTGAAACAATAGCCGAATGCTTCATCCAGTCTTTGATATGTCTCGTCATCGGCATAAATATTCATAAGATGATGTTGGCTTATTGCATAAGTCCTCAGATCATCAATTCCGTGAATATGATCTGCATGAGGATGAGTATAGACGACAGACGTTATTTCATGAACGTGATGGTCGACCATCTGCGAACGAAAGTCTGGCCCTGTGTCGACAACGACGGTTGTTCGATCTCCATTTTCCTTGATACGTTCAATCAATATCGATGCGCGATAGCGATAATTTTTCGGATTATCGGGGTTGCATGCCCCCCAATCACCATTAGCACGGGGAACCCCCGGCGAGGAGCCGCAACCAAGTATTGTAAACTTGTAGCGATCTTGCATAAATCTTGTCCTAATTCATCTTCGAGAAAATACGGTAAGCATTTTCCGTGGTGTGCTTGGCTATTTCATCAAACGGGACACCAAGAACATCAGCCAATACTAACGCAGTCTGTTTGACAAAGGAAGGTTCATTTGTCTTGCCTCTGAACGGCACGGGCGCGAGATAAGGTGAATCGGTTTCAACCAACACTTGTTCGATTGGCACGGTTTTGGCGATCTGGCGGACATTTTCAGCATTTTTGAACGTTAATATGCCTGAAAATGAAACATATCCGCCAAGTTCCAGTGCCGTTCGTGCGAGCTCTGCTCCGGACGAGAAACTATGGAGAATAAAAGGGAATTTTCCTTTTTTTGTTTCTTCAACCAGAATGTCGCGTGTGTCATTGTCGGCATCGCGCGTATGGATAACGAGTGGCAAAAGGCTTTCGCGGGCTGCAATGATATGTTCGTGAAAATTACGTTTTTGCTCCGCTGGTGTGGCATCGTCATAATGGTAATCGAGCCCCACCTCGCCTATCGCCACAACTTTCGGATTTTTTGCAAATTCCAGAAGTTTTTCGGCTGTCGTGTCATTTTCGTCATGAGAAGAACTCGGATGTGTGCCAACCGAGCAATACACATCCTCGAACCGTTCTGTTATATCCAACAACTTGTTCATATCCCGTACAAGCGTGGAAATAGTGATCATCCGTGCCACACCGGCTTTATGAGCACGATCGACAACATCATTGAGCTCTTTGCTGAAAGTCTCGAAATCCAGATGGCAATGTGTATCGACAAGCATGGTCAATCTTCGTCTTCAGTGGCAACGTAACGTGGAAATACCGGCTCTGGCGCTGGCAATTTCGTTTCCGGGACAATTTTCCGGTTAACAATATCATCAAGCAAGCGTTCGTTTTGATCAATTGCCAGCAAATCAAGGAGTTTTGAAGCTGATTGCGGAATGAAAGGACAAAGCAAAATGCCCACTTCTCTCAATATTTCAACTGTTACGTAAAGAACCGTCGAGAAGCGCTCGAAATCAGTCTTTTTTAGTGCCCAAGGTTCTTCCGCAGCAAAATAACGATTCGCATCAGAAATAACTGCAAAAATGGCAGTTAAAGCCAAATGTGGTGCTTGCTTTGACATTGTCTCACGAGCCGTTTGAAGCGCATTTTTGCATTTATCCAAAAGCTCGCTATCCTGCTCGAGAAATTTGCCGGGAACCGGTACAAGGCCATTACAGTTTTTCATAATCATCGAAAGCGATCTCTGCGCGAGATTACCAAGATCGTTGGCGAGATCAGCGTTCGTCCGATTGACAATAGCATCGTGACTATAGCTTCCATCCTGACCGAACGGAACTTCCCGCAAAAAGAAATAGCGCACCTGATCGAGGCCGTAATGTTCAACCATCTTGAACGGGTCGATAACATTTCCGACCGATTTCGACATTTTTTCCCCACGGTTTAATAAAAATCCGTGTGCAAAAACACGCTTTGGAAGCGCAATACCCGCCGACATTAAAAATGCCGGCCAATAGATTGCATGAAAGCGGATAATATCTTTACCGATGATGTGGGCATTTGCAGGCCAAAAATCCGACCTTGGCGTATTCTTGTTCGGAAAACCGGTGGCTGTCAGATAATTTGTTAGCGCATCCACCCACACATACATGACATGTTTGGGGTTCCCCGGTACAGGTATTCCCCAATTGAATGTTGTACGGGATATCGAAAGGTCTTTCAGACCGGATTTCACAAAACTTATAATTTCGTTTCGGCGTTCATTCGGACCAATGAAGTCGGGATTTTTTTCGTAAAACTCCAATAAACGATCTTCATATTTCGACAGACGGAAAAAATAGCTTTCCTCTTCATTCCATTCAACCGGTGAACCGACTTCTTTCTCCCGCCGGATTCCATCTTCCCCTACTTCAGTATCGCTCTCGTCATAGTAAGCTTCCTGACGCACAGAATACCAGCCTGAATAACGATCAAGATAGATGTCGCCGTTGTCTTCCATCATTTTCCAGATGGCTTGACAAGCATCATAATGGCGCTTTTCGGTTGTGCGAATAAAGTCGTCATTCGAGACATTCAATGTCTTGAGCATTTT
>CAMLLT010000105.1 GCA_946480935.1 uncultured Bartonella sp.
TTGATCTTGGTCTTGATAAGCCGCTCGCAGTTCCAAATACCTCGTCGGAACGGCAAGTGCCTATTGAATT
Organism: uncultured Bartonella sp.; assembly: GCA_946480935.1. Taxonomy (GTDB): domain Bacteria; phylum Pseudomonadota; class Alphaproteobacteria; order Rhizobiales; family Rhizobiaceae; genus Bartonella. The sequence goes on from CAMLLT010000105.1 coordinate 71, forward strand.
TATTTCTCGTAATCCGCAAAATCCCAGACGTAATTTTACCGAAACCGAGCTTGATGACCTTGCTCAGTCTATTCGTGAACATGGCGTTGTGCAGCCGGTCGTCGTTCGTCCCTCACCCGACCATCCGAACCGGTTTGAATTGATTGCAGGGGAACGTCGTTGGCGTGCTGCACAGCGTGCCAATCTCACTGAAATACCGGTCATTATCCGCGATGTTGATGATCGTACTGCTTTGGAACTTGCCATTATAGAAAATGTTCAAAGAAGCGATCTCAACCCGCTGGAAGAGGGAATGGGTTACCAACAACTCATTGACGAACATGATTATACGCAGGCTGACCTCGCTCAAGTGATCGGAAAGAGCCGGAGCCATGTTGCCAATACACTCCGATTGTTGAAATTACCTGCTAAAGTTCAGCAATTCATCAATGAAGGGCAATTGTCAGCCGGTCATGCCCGTTGCCTGATAACAGTCGAAGACCCCTTGGCACTTGCCGAGAAAATTATCCGTGATGGCCTCTCCGTGCGTCAGGCTGAAGCTTTGGCAAATGGCCAATCAAATGCGAAATCAAAAAAACGCACGCCGACAGAAAAAGATGCTGATACCAAGTCACTGGAAAAACTTCTTGCCGATGTTATCGGTATGAAAGTCGCCATCAAACACGGGAAAAAAGGCGGAGATGTAAAAATCCACTATTCCTCGCTGGAGCAGCTCGACGATATCTGCAGGCGTTTACAGAACTAGGGTGGGTTGCAGTCAATCTCGCACCCCGATTTTTCGGGAGAGGTATGTTTGATGTCATACGGCTTTCAAAAATAGCGTAACCACATCTATTTTCATGTGTCGCGATGTCTTTTTGTTTTCAGAAATTCAGCAAAACTGGGCTTATGCATGTGAAAACTCTTTGTAACTTTGTTTATGAAAATGGGACACTGTTTTTCCGGTTTGTCAAAAAACAAAGATGTAAAAAGAACATGGAACGAGAGTCGAAAAATATTGAAGTAAAATAGTATAACTTTCTTGCATTATCTAACAGAAAACATCTCCTCGTGATGTGACGATTTATATTTTTCAAACTATTGTTAAAACCAACGCCGTTAGAAATTAAAACGAGTTTATATTTTTTTTAATAAAGATATTTTGTTTAAAAGTAACAAGGCTTTAACTCACCGCGTCATGATAAAGCATAGGGAGATGTTGGGCCAATCCTATGCTATCGTGTTTATCCGATTTAAGGTTCGGAAATCAAATTCTATTGTTCGAGAACCTTACGAATACGGTCGGCAAATTGTTTTCCGAATTCAAGATTCGCTTTTGAAACTGTTGTGCTATCATCAAAAAGTGCATCCTGATCGTCGAGAGACGATGCAGCAGCAAGAGAGGCTTGTAAAGCCAGATAACCGAGGACGTAATCTCTCGGTTCAAGAGTATTTTTTTTCAAAATGTTCATTATGCGTTCATTTTTGGAAATCGTTTTGACAAGGCCATCAACGCTCGCGTCATTACCGGTTTCGGATTCAGAAAGCTTGATTGATGCATCGGACAGTTCTTTTTGTACATTTTCCATTTTCACCAGAAACTCCTCATTGAGGGGATATTCGGCTACAACCTTGGGATTGCCTGTTGGTGAAAGATAGAATTCGTTCTGCTTATTATCCTGTTTCGAGGTATCTTCGCCAAAAGCAGCAACCGGAAAGACAATCAAACAAAGGGCAATGACAAATCGCTTGATAAACATTCAGAAATGATCCTTGCGTTTTCTTAATTCGGCAAAAACTGCGACATCCGAAGCATTTTCCATCTTCAATGTTTTGCGTATATCGGGGTCATTACAGCGTAAAAAGGGATTTGCCGCTTTCTCGCTTTTGATCGAGCTTGGAAGCGAGGTTTCCCCGACTGCGATAAGCCGGTCAACAGCAGCAGCGCGATTGATAAGCGCAACATTGTCAGGATCGACCGAGCGTGCAAACCGCGCATTTTCTTTGGTATATTCATGCCCGCAATAAAGCTTTGTCTCGTCAGGAAGAGCTTTGAGCTTTTCAAGCGAGGAAAACATCATCTCGGCTGTTCCTTCAAACAGTCTTCCGCAGCCCAGAGAAAACAACGTATCACCGGTAAAAACCAGTTTGTCTTCAGGAAAATAATAGCAGACGGAGCCAAGCGTATGACCGGGAGTTTCAAGCACTTTGACATCGAATTTTGCGAATTTGCAGCCTGATTGTTCATTGACCGCTTCATCAAGTCCACCAATTTTGTCGGCTTCACGCTCAGGCCCGATGATTTTCGTACCATAAACGGCTTTAAGTGCGGTAATTCCTTCGATGTGATCCATATGATGATGGGTTATGAAAAGGACATCAAGCTTGTAACCTTTTTGGTCAAGCGTTTCACGGATTGTCTTTGCGTCCGGCGCATCAATAGCCGCAGTCAGTCCGCTTGCCTCGTCATGAAGCAGCACTCCGAAATTATCACTGCGGCAGATGAACTGTGTAATTTCCATTGTTTCAATCCCATTGGTTTTTAAAATTCACGACCTATTCATCGAGCTTTGTCTGTTTCACACCTATTGGCGAGGTTGCATGTTTCATGACAATCGGCATTTGTGCAATCATAAAAATAATGGTGATCGGCATGACACCGAAGACCTTGAATGTCGTCCAGAAATCATTGCTGAAATTTCGCCATACCAATTCGTTCAAAACGGCGAGAAAAATAAAAAACCATGCCCAGCGACGGGTTAGAATTTTCCAACCTTCATCATCAAGTTGAAAGGCAGAGTCGAGCACATAACCGAGAAGCGATTTATTGAAAGCAAGACCACCGAACAGGATAAGGCCGAACAGTGTGTTGATAATTGTCGGCTTCATCTTGATGAATGTATCATTATGGAGCCAAAGCGTTAAAGCCCCGAAAATCAATACAAACACACCGGAGATAAGCGGCATGATCGGGAGTTTTCGCGCAATAATCCATGAGGCGACGAGTGCGATAACAATGGCAACCATGAAAATCGCCGTGGCAGGAAAAATCGGTTTTTCAAATCCCTGAAACAGGCCGACATGTTTGATAAGCCATTCGCCCTTGTAATTGGCAAAGAAAAACACCACCAGTGGCCCCATTTCCAGAACGAGTTTGAGCGCCGGTGACATATGGAGCTCTTTTACCGCTTTGGTATCTTCCGGATCGGGTTCAAAAAGTGAATTGGTCATTCGTGTTTTCCTGCTATTGCTTCGGCAAAGTCCGAAGCTGCAAAGGGTTCGAGGTCATCAATGCCCTCTCCTACCCCGATAAAATATACCGGCAACTTGTATTTTGCCGCAATTGCAACAAGAATGCCGCCGCGTGCTGTTCCGTCAAGTTTTGTCATGACAAGGCCGTTCACACCGGCAATGTTGCGGAATATTTCCACCTGATTCAGCGCATTCTGGCCGGTTGTCGCATCAAGTGTTTGTAAAACAGTGTGTGGCGCATCCGGATCATGCTTGCTTAAAACACGCACAATCTTGGCAAGCTCGTCCATCAGTTCGGTTTTATTCTGCAACCGTCCTGCCGTGTCAATGATAAGAACATCACTTCCGGCAGCTTTGGCTTTTTCATAGGCATCATAGGCAAGGCTTGCCGCATCGGCACCGAGTTTTGTCGAAACAACCGGTGCATTGACTCTGTCTCCCCAGATATGGAGTTGTTCGATAGCCGCAGCACGAAAAGTATCACCAGCCGCGAGCATCACCTTTAATCCACCGGCGGTAAGCTTAGCCGCTAATTTTCCGATTGTTGTGGTCTTTCCCGTTCCATTCACACCGACAACCAATATGACATGCGGCTTATGGCTCAAGTCCAGTTCAAGCGGGCGGGCAACCGGTTCAAGTACTTTCTTGATCTCGTCACTCATGATCGTGCGTACTTCATCGGTTGATATATCTTTACCATAACGACTTGATGCGAGAGTATCGGTAATACGTATAGCGGTTTCAAGACCAAGATCGGCCTGAATGAGTACATCTTCGAGATCTTGCAATGTCGCTTCGTCAAGCTTGCGCTTGGTAAAAATGGAACTGATCGAATCACCAAGTTGGCGGGAGGAACGGGCCAAACCGGTTTTCAACCGTTCAAACCATGACATTTTTTTGGGTTCATGGAGGGGTAAATCCGGCTTGATGATCTTGTTTTCGTTCCTCGTTACCTTGTCGGTAATTGTTACGGTTTTTTCGGCTTCGTGATTACTTGGGGTCTCCGTTATCTTGACAGTTTGTGAACCGACAAATTCCGCTTCCGGAATTATCGATTTTTTTGCCTGTTGATTTTCAACCTTTTTCTTTTCGGCTAAAACGGGTTCTTTATCTTCCGACGGAGTATCCGGCCGTTCTTTTTTTGTTTCGACCGGTTTGTTGTTTTCAGTGTTGGTGGCTTCGCTCTGTTCTTTTGCCTGGGCTGCCTTATAGGCTTCAAAGGGTGATAAAGCGGGTGTTGCCGCATCTTTTGTCACATCGTTGTCTGAATCCGTTTTCGGGTTCGAGCCAAAAGAAAAAACTTTTTTAAATAAACCTTTAGCCATAAAAATCCCCGGTCAGGCAGCGTTACGTTCGGTGAGCTTAGCAATAAGCTTGTCGCCATCCTGGCCGACAATATGGCCTTTAACGATGGTTCCGGCAATTGCACCGTCGATTTTAGTCAGTGTGAAATCTTCCGTGCGGCCGATTCCATCATGTTCGACAAGAATCATGTGTTCGGTGTTTTGTAAATGCTCGAGATGCTTCTTATAGGCTTTTTGCCCCTTTTGCCGCAGTTTTTCCGCTCTCAGTTTGATAATATGCCGATCAACCTGTGGCATACGGGCAGCCGGTGTGCCTTCGCGCGGGCTATAGGGAAAGACATGAAGATGTGTCAGTTTACAATCATCAACAAGCGCCAATGTGTTTTCGAACATCGCATCGGTTTCTGTCGGAAAACCGGCGATAAGGTCGGCGCCATAAACCATTTCGGGACGCTTGTCGCGTAAATCATTGCAAAACCGGATTGATTGATCGCGTAAATGACGCCTTTTCATACGTTTCAAAATCATATTGTCGCCAGCTTGAAGCGAAAGATGCAAATGCGGCATTAACCGTGGTTCATAAGCCAGTAATTCCATCAATTCATCATCGACTTCTACTGAATCTATTGAAGAGAGGCGCAAACGCGCAAGATCGGGGACGTTTCTCAAAATCGAACCGACAAGTTTTCCGAGCGTTGCCTTTCCGGGAAGATCAGGTCCATAGCTGGTAAGATCGACACCGGTGAGGACAACTTCCTGATAACCGTTTCCGTTAAGGCGTTTTATCTGTTCGACAACTGCACCCATTGGAACCGAGCGTGATGGCCCCCTTCCATAAGGAATAATGCAGAAAGTGCAGCGATGATCGCAACCATTTTGCACTTGCACGAAAGCGCGTGAGTGACCTTCGATCGAGTCAACCATATGGGGCGCATTTTCTTTCACGTCCATGATGTCGTTGACTTTGAGTTTCTCGTAATTGTTGACGCCAAAATCCGGAAGCTGACGATAGGAATGGGAATGCAGTTTTTCTTCATTCCCCAAAACCAGATCAACTTCATCCATATCGGCAAAATCCTGCCCCAGAGTTTGGGCAGCACAGCCTGTCACAATAATACGTGCAAGCGGGTTTTCGCGTCTTGCTTTGCGAATTGCCTGTTTTGCCTGACGAACGGCTTCGGCTGTGACAGCACATGTATTGAAAATGAATGCGCCGTTTTCCAACTTATCAAGGCCGGCTGCAGCACTTTCTTTGCGCATGACCTCCGATTCAAATGCATTAAGCCGACAGCCGAAGGTGACAATTTCAGTTGCCATTAGGAAATCCTTTGATGTTCACCTGAAACCGGATCGAACTCACCGCTAAATTCGAATTCCGTTGGTCCCGTCATGATGATATGATTGTCTTTATCCCACAAAATATCGAGTTTTCCACCCGGTAAGGTTACAGTTACATGCCGTTTTGTGAGCGCACGCCTTGATGCAGCAACAGTTGCGGCACAAGAAGCCGTGCCACAAGCGCGTGTAAGGCCTGCTCCCCTTTCCCAAGTCCGCAAAGTCAAAGAAGCGGGCGATGTGACATGGGCAATTGAAATATTGCAGCGTTCGGGAAAAAACGGGTCATGTTCGAGTTCCGGACCATATTTATCAAGAGCTATGTTCTTGATATCATCGCCAACGAAAAATATTGCATGGGGATTTCCCATAGAAACCAGCGAGGCATCATGAAGTGGCCCGCGACCGATATCGGCGTGGTTTGTATCGGCAATGGCATGTGATACCGGTATTTCCTGCCATTCAAGATGCGGAATTCCCATATCGACCGATACCAAACCGTTTTCACGGCGCTTTGCTTTGACAATACCGGCAACGGTATCCAGTTTGAAATCATCACCCAGATTTTGTTTGTAGAGCCATTCAACGACGCAACGTGTACCATTTCCACAGGCCTGAGCCTTGGAACCATCCGAATTCCAGATATCGATATAATAATCGCTATCCGGTTTTTTGGGTTGATGAACCGCCATTATCTGGTCGAAAGCCGTATCGGCTTTTTTTGCCAGAGCGATAGCAGCTTTTGGTGTTATATCGGTTTTGGCCTCACGCATATCGGCAACAATTATTTCATTGCCAAGGCCATTCATTTTTTCAAAAGGGATCATATTTTGCCATCTACCTGATCTTTATTGCGATAATATGACTGAAACTTTAAAAAAATTCCATAACAAGCATGTTAAACCGCAAAAATAACAAAAGGATGTCATTCATCCTTTTGTAAAATTGTCAAACCGAGCAAAAACTTTTTTTTAAATATTTCCGCTCGCTAAAGTTATTTTCTCGAATTAAGGTAAATGACAAGGACATATAGATCTATTTCATAAATAATTAAATAAATTCAATATGTTATAAAAAACTCCAGATAAAGGATTTTTGCTTTTTGATATTTGGTGATGGGGTCAGGTTTGATGTTTCATTGTGGATGATGAAGAACTCCCGAGGTTTTTCTTTTTTTCTGACACTTTTTTGCTATGTATAGTCTTTAAATAAAATTTAACCATCGTGCCTTCCGTTTGTACGGATTTTTACTGCGCAGTCTAACGATGAAGAAAGTAGGAATATGACAGTCTCGAGGAATTCACTTCTGGTATTGACAGTTATGGCAACCATGCTTGCCGGTTGTGCGAATTCACGATTCGGCAACAATGGCGGTGGTGAGCCACCGCAAGTGGTTATGCCGGGTCCGGCAAGTTCGGGTGGGGTCAGCCAATCGGAATTGCCGCCGCCGGATAATTTTCCCTCAGCGCCCAATAATAACGTAAGTAGCAGTGTCCCGCAGTCGCAAACCGATGTAGCCAGTCTTCAACCACCTGCAAACGCAAGCGATCTGACGCCGGGAGCAATTGCCGGTGTATGGAAAGCCTCGGTTGGCGGGCTCAATTGTCAGATTGCAACACCGCAGACCAAATATGGCCAAGGCTATCGCGCCGGTCCGTTGCATTGTCCGGAAGCCTTCTCGAAGGTTGCTTCATGGGCAGTGAGCGGTAAGCAACTGAATTTCTTTGATGGCGCAGGTAGTCCTGTCGCGACACTTTATTCTGCCGGACCAAGCCGGTTCGAGGGAAATACAGTAAACGGCCAAGCCGTTATACTGAGTCGTTAAACAAATTTTCTGAGAGGCCATAAGGCCTCTTCGATTTTTTTGATACAAGAAGGGGCTTGTTGATGGGATTAATGCGCGAGCGCTATGATGCTCTGGTTGAAAACGGCGAAATTAGCCGTGATGAAGCGCAAATTGCGTTGATTTCCCATTTTGACCGCCTTCTTGATGAATTGTCGGTAAAACGGATATCACAGAAAAGCTCGCCGCTTGG
>CAMLLT010000106.1 GCA_946480935.1 uncultured Bartonella sp.
CGGAAACCAAGCAAGAAACGCCTGTGGCAAAGCAGGAAGCACCTCAAGCCAAACAGTAAAAGGCTCATAACATGACACTCATCACGACAGCAGGCGATCAAGCGGCTGGTAGCTATGTCACAATTGCCGAGTTCAATGATTATTCAAAGAAGTTTGGTTATAATCTAGCCGGTTTTAAAGATGAAGACATTGAACAAGCTTGCCGGCGTGGTACTCGTTGGCTTGATGCCACTTATGGTAACCGGTTCATTGGTAAAGTGGCATCTGTCGATCAATCACTTGAATGGCCGCGTAAGGAAGCCGTCTGGCGCGGTTGTTCAGTGAATGATGCAATCATACCGGTGGCCATTAAAAATGCAGCCTGCGAAGCAATCTGGCGGGAATTGACGAAACCTAATAGCCTAGCTCCCGATTACATCCAATCGGAAGCGGTCAAGCAGGAAGAAGTCGGAGAAATTTCTGTCACATATAAGGACGGCAAAGGAACGGCCGAAGATGTGATGCCGGTCGTAACTATTATTGACCGGTTGTTAGCAGGTCTTACCAATCCAAAAGCAAAAGCGGCTTTATTCGGAATATGTGCGAGGGCGTGACCATGGATAAGTTCGATTATAGCCACTCCGTGACAACGGCAAATCGCATGATAAACAGGTATGGGCAAACTGGTTCAATTGAAAGGCAAGTGAACAGTGGTTCAGGCTGGAACCCGTCTCAAAGCGTGAAGAATTATGCTTGCCGATTGGTTGTATTGTATTATCTGGCAAAAGATATTGACGGCACACTTATCAAATCGGGAGATTTAAAAGTCTATATTCCGGCATACGGGCTTGAAATCACACCAAAGACAACGGATAGGCTAGTTTTTAATGGTGTGAAACACACGGTCGTTGCTGTGACAGAACTTAGCCCTGCTGGTGTTCCGATTTATTATCTGTGTCAGTGTCGGACTTAGAGCAGGAAATAAAAGAGACATAATGTTTAAACGGAGCCCCTTTATATCGTTGTCCTTCAGTATCTATCGCATAAGGAACTGCAATTGCTTCGATATTATGCGGTTGTTCGTTTTCACCAGCAAAATAGAGGCAATTGCATAGGTACCTTAATTGATCGCTAGTTTCTAATCTTGCGGGTAAGATAACGGAAACTCCATCAAAGTGAACAGGTTTCGAAAGTCTGTCCTCAAACGAACGTTTATATTTCAAGCCGATTTCTTTAATCGCTACCGGTCTTAGTGAGTTATTAACAATGTTTATGATCACATTAGTACTTCCTTCATCATATGCTTGGTTAGAATTAATATCAAAATAGAGTTCTTTCTTGTCACGCTTCCACATATGCCAACAATTAAGGCTCGAAAGGAATGCACCATAAATGGCGAGAACCGTCGTCACGACACCGCCGAAATTATCCCAAAACCAATCCATTCTTCGCTCCCCAAATGATTAACCACCTTAGATTGTAATAGTTATGTTGAAACGCCTATCCGAACAAGAACAGCTTGAACAAATAGTTCAGCAATATGAACCGGCTATTCGCAAGGCATTTCTGGAAGCAATCGAGACAATCCGTTCTGATGCAGTGATCGAAGAGATCATCGAACGCCTGCAAAAAGGCGATATCACCGGAGCAGTTAATGCCATACCGGTCGATAGCACAGCATTTAATCCGGTAGCAGATGCCATAAGAGAAACGTTCAATGCCGGTGGAATAGCGGCTTTATCGAAATTACCACGACTTAAAAGCCCTTCAGGGCATAAGGTTGTCGTTCGCTTTGATGCGAGAAACGTACGTGCAGAACAATGGCTAAAGCAACATAGCAGCAATCTGGTCACCAATATCATCACAGACCAAAAGGAAGCAATTATATCAGCTCTTACTAATGGAATGATATATGGTAGGAACCCGCGTTCAGTGGCTCTCGATATTGTAGGGCGTATAGAAAAAGTCACAGGACGCCGTACAGGCGGGATTATCGGTTTGACTAGCAATCAAGCATTATTTGTCGAGAATGCGCGTCAGGAGCTAACCTCTGGGCAAACAGAAGGGTATAAAGCTTATCTAACTCGTGCTAGGAGAGATAAACGGTTTGATCGTTCGGTTTTAAAGGCTATCCAGAGTGGTGAAAAACTACCGGCAGATTTAATCACTAAGATGCTGAACCGGTATGAAGTTTCATTATTAAAGCTCCGTGGTGATACGATTGCCAGAACAGAAGCATTAGAGAGCTTGAATGCTTCACAACAGGAGGCAATGGAGCAGACGCTCGACAAGACAATCTATACCGATCAGGACGTTCAAAGAGTATGGAAAACAGCCGGTGATAATCGAGTTCGTGATAGCCATGCTGCAATGAATAGACAAACCGTTAAAGGGCTACAAACGCCATTTGTTACGCCAGACGGATACAAGATGAAATATCCACATGACAGGAGCCTAGGAGCACCGGCAAGCGAGACAATCAATTGCCGATGCATTCAACTGGTACGGCTCGATTACACCAAATTAGTGGTTTAGTCGGATAGTGTAGCTAAAAATTTCCGCCCCTCTTCGGTTATGTTTGTCATAATTGCATCTATTCTTCCTTCATCCCCTTCATGAGTTCTCATTTCAATGAACCCTCGGGAAACTAAGTCTTCTAAATTAGACAGGAGTTCACGTGAAATGGGTGTCGAAGATGTTGGATAGTTGACATATTCGTGGGGATACACTTTTAACATTTCCTTGAGAAGTTTTATTTGGAACTTTCGATCGATTGTATTCATGATGCAACATTCCTTTACAGCTCAGATAGATGAATGGGTTTTGAAGTCTAAAGTACGAATGTTAGCAGTATTTCGGACCGCAACGCAATTCGTAATTGAGGATATGCTTGATCGTACACCGGTTGATACTGGTTATTTACGTGCGAGCTTAACCGTTAAGTTCAACACCCCTGCCCCAATACGGCCAAATAACGTACCGTCTGAAGGTGCAACGAGAAACAGCTATGGAATGCCTACACAGTATGCCCTAGCTATCGCTGGTTCTAAAATCGGGCAAACAATCTATGCATCATATACGGCAGCATACGCTCTTCCAGTTGAATACGGGTTCAGGAGCTATTCAGGTGCAGGCATGGTGCGTTTATCCGCTCAAAATTGGGATGCACACGTCGCTAAGGCAGTTTCAGTCGCAAAATTAAAGGCTATGCAGTAAAAAATGACGATCGAAAGTACCATTCCCGATCTATTGTTCAAACATCTGGATATCTTATCCGGAACAATGAAAATCGCTTATCCGAATGTTCCTTTTGAACCACCGGATGATGCCTATCTGGAAGCAAGATATCTTCCAAACACAAACCGCAACTTCTTGATCGGGGTCGATGACCCGACACAACATTTAGGCCTTCTACAAGTCACGGTTGTAGGGCAGTCGAACATTGGCGAAATAGAGGTTCTAAAGCGAGCCGGTCAAGTTGTCGAACATTTCAAGAAAGGAACCAGATTGCAGGAAGATGACGTTATCGTAGACATCTATTCTAAACCGTCTATAGCCCCCGCAATGCAAGATGGAAATCGGTATAGAGTGCCGGTAACCATTCAATATCAATGTATGCATACGTAAGGCTCACAAGCCTTTTTGAGTATCCCTTAGGCGGTCTTGTTACCGCCTTTTTTATTACCACAAACAGTACAAAGGAAAATACCATGGCAAGAGCGAATGCTAACGGGAAGTTCTATATCTGCACTACCCCACAGCCTAGTGACCTCACCAAAGAACAGTTTGAGGCTTTGGAGTGGACAAAAATCGAAGAGGTTGGAAAGCTTCCGGAAAGTGGCAGTTCAACCAACATTATCAAGTATGATACGATTGACACCACAGTCACACAAAAGGCGAAAGGCGTGACAGATGCCGGTGGCGGTAGTTTGGAAGTCGCTTACACACCCGACGCCCCTGGACAGCAGGCTTTACGTAAAATCGCAGGTAACAACTATATGTATGCGACGAAACGCGAAGTGAATGATGCACCGGATGAAAATCACACCAATTCGGTGTTTTACAATCGAGGGCTTATCACGGGTCCGGTGCGTTCAGGTGGTGGCGTTGAAGATTTCATCACAGAAACTTACACGATCGCGAACAACCAGCTTGAAATCGTTGTGCCTCCTCAGCTCAAAACCAATGCGCCACAACAAACGGCGGAGAATGAGTAATGGATTTAGGCAAAATCGTTGATAATGAACAGCTCTACTCGTTAGAGCTGCTTCACCCCGACACTTATGAACCTGTCGGTGTAACATTCAAAATCCGATCAATGAATAGCCAAGCAGCCCAAGCAGTCCAACGTGAAATCATTGATGAAATTTACGAGCTTAGACAGTCAAATAAACGGCTTAAAGCAAAGGATACAGTGGCTAACGAATACCGTAAAGCGGCTGCCTGTGTTGCTGGTTGGGATTGGGGAAAGAACAAGTATAATGGCTCTATTCCAGAATTTACTGAAGCTAATGTGCTGAAAATCCTCAAGGAACAAGAATGGATATTCTCACAGGTCACGGAGGCTACAAATAACCTAGCAAATTTTTTGGGAACCTCAAAAACGAACTGATCGAATACATCCGTTACATAGTCCGCTACACCACACCGGACTTTGACGGCGAGACACGTCGAGAAAGAAATATCCGCTTCAATCAACCAGTACCAGAAATGGAAGAGGTAATCGGGGGCGAGTATATTCTCGATTGTTTTTGGCAGATTACCAGATTTCGTGATTTCAGTGAGAACGGACCTCAACCGTTAAAGCCGGTGGATGTATTCAATTGGGAAAAGTTTACCGGCAATATTCTTAATCGCGAGGAACGAATAATCCTCCTTGAATTAGATCAGGCCTATCTCGCGGCTCTTGCAAAAGAACGTTCAATCAACATGAAAAGGCTTGAGGAGAAGAACAAGAAGTAGGAGTTTTTCGGAAAATACCGAAAAACCTAAAGGTGGGCGTCCTTCTAGGGGGGTCCTCAAAAATGGGGAACCTATCTTGTGACATAATCACCTAAAACCGGTTAATGAAAGGAGTGAAGTAATTTTGTCTATCAACCATTCGCGCAGTATATGGCGCAGGTGCAGTTATGAGTTTAAGCCCCGCGCAGATAGTTTCTATGTCAATTTGGGAATTTGATGCGGTATTAAATGGCTGTATTGAGGCAAATACACCGAAAGACGATAAAAATGACTGCTTGACGGGCTAAGAAAGCTCGATGCTTATTGCGAATTTGTCGGCATATCAAACATAAAACATGGTCATCGCACCTCCTAACCCAACGGAATTGGCACGGTGGTGTATTGTAGTGCAAAAATAGTATGCTATATTAGCATACGTTAAGGGCTAATAATCGAAATAGCAGATATACTTTTTTGGAGGGAGCGCATTATGCCACAAAGATCATTTATGGCAGCAAAAACGGTTGCCTCTTTATGTCATTTCGACGTAACGAATCTCAAGTTACAGAAATTGCTCTATTTAGCACATATGATGTATCTCGGCACGTATCATAAAAGATTGATTGACGGCCATTTTGAGGCATGGAATCTCGGTCCTGTAGAGCCGGATATATACCATCTTCTCAAAGCATATGGTAATAGCAAAATTCGCGATGTTTTTGGAAACGACGGTTTCCCAAAAGGTTCAAGCGAATACCGTACTATTAAATCCGTAATTGACCAATTAGGAAATGCAAGTGCGTCACTCTTAGTGCAAATTACACACCAGGACTTTGGCGCGTGGGCTGAAAATTTTGATCCGAGGATAAGAGGAATAAAAATTCCAGATGCTGATATACTTGGAGAGTATAATACACGACGTGAACGTTCTAGGAAAAGACTAGCTGCCTGCAAAAAATGACGGAACGTAAAACAGAATCACAGCATGACGAAGTGAAGGACATAATTTGGGAGGAAGATAAAAAACCATCCCGCAGAAGTGCTGCTATGTCAGAATTGCAGGAAATGTTGGAGACAGAGAAGGATAAAAGACGAGAAGAGCGTTTTCTATGGATTTGTGCGGTATTGGTAATATTTGATGTTCATGCATTCGGTCACATGGCTGGCTGGTCAGGACCTATTGTTCTTGGAATCTTAGAGCTACTGTTTTTGATAGTCGCAGGACGCGTCTATGGTATAGATGAGATATATACGTTCGTAATAAGAATCTTAGAGAAGATGAGTCAAGCATATAAAAATAAATAGCTAATTGATGCAAAAGGGCGCGATTGCGCCCTTTAGAGTATCTACAGGTCTAAAAAGGCCTATAGAGCGTAATTACAAAACTATTCACAATAAAATGGAAGCGCGTCGGCGCACTGGTCGATTGCGCTTGCCAAAACAGATTAGAAAATGCAGCCAAGCCGCAACCACCGCAGGATACGTTAAATTGTGGTACAATTTAAGTTGTAACGGATTAGAAAACACGGTCAACTCGGCTCAATAGTTCCAGACGCGCCAAACAACCAGATCTATCTATCGCACTATGGATAAAATCGAGTTTGTTTAAAGGATGTTGCTATCATGGCAATGCCCTGTTTTAGGGCAAGTGGATGCCTTTCTGTGCGCATACATCATATGTTGCAGTAGTGTGAATATCGTCTTCACCAATGCCGATCAAAAGGAAACTGTCGTTAGTTAATGCACCGATGAAAGGCTTTTGTCCGGTGTACGCGCCGTAACTGTTTTTGCCATTAACAAACCCACAGACGGTTATAACGTCTTCTTTACTTTTTGTAGCCTTCATGTTCCCAAAGATAGGGCTGGTCGGATCTTTTAATCCTTTAGCAACACCATTCTTGACGATACTTATATCTTTAGCGGTTAATTTGTATTCGGGATCAGGCGTCAAGATGGTAACGGGTTGGTAAGCAGGGGCGGTTCCAGCTTTTTGACGGGCGCACAAATTTCGTTGGTAGCTGTCCAAATATTGTGGAGCATCACACAATACTGGGTTAATTGAATCTCTCGGGTTAGGAGGCTGTGTCTGGCAACCGCATATAAAAATAACAATTGGTAAAAGTAGTAGTATTCTCATCTAAGCTCCCTCTCAAAAACTGGGCAGGAGAATAGATATTTAAAAACTATCTTTTCGTCAAACGTTCATTAAGAATACGCCTTATAGCCTTTGATCGGAGTCGCAACAGATTATAAAATGGGCAAAGCGCAATCGTTATATACAACTTATGCGTTTCCACCTGTTGACATAATCAACTTCTTTTAGATTAACTGAAAGAATTAGAGGGAGGCGCACATGTTCCGTCGTGTTACATGCTTATCAACAATGTTCATTATGACCGGTTTATCACTAGCTCATGCGGCTGATATTGTAGCGGCTAAAGACCCGATGCCGGTCGCCAATACAAATGATATGACGTGGAATGGTTTTTACATTGGTGGTCAGACGGGATGGATACACAACAAAGTTGAACACGGACGTCAAAATGAACTTTTTTCATCCTATGACAAAAATCCTAATGGACTAAGTATGTATTTCGACAAACCAGACCAACAATACAAGTTTACCGATGACACATTTTCCGGTGGCCTCTTTATGGGATATAACTTCCAGTTGAACAAAAGTTTATTAGTTGGTGTAGAAGGTGACATTGCTTGGTTTAATTCTGATGACAGTAAAAAAGAACTTGAGGATCCGTTTCTCGTCCTAAAAAATTCTAGACAGAAATATCCTTTTGTTCGCAATTACTATTTTGACGAAGAACGACTTAAGGTAAAAAGATCAGCCGCTTTAAGAGCGCGTCTAGGTTACACCAATGATCGTTACCTCGTTTACGCCACCGCCGGACTAGCAACAATGCGTTCGTCATATAGCTACATTATTGACGGCATCATGACGTATTATCCGGCGTCTGAGACAGTTCAAAAATCGTTGACCGGTTATACCGTTGGTGGCGGTATAGAATATGCGCTAACAAA
>CAMLLT010000107.1 GCA_946480935.1 uncultured Bartonella sp.
GCGAGCGCCATAAGGGAGAGAATGCCACCTTCGCCGTTATTGTCGGCACGCAAAACAAACACAACATATTTGATTGTAACAATAAGCAGTAAAGCCCAGAATATCAGGGAAATTACGCCATAAACGTCATATTTCAAAATGTCATGGTTTCCTGCGCCGGCGCGTAAGGCTTCGCGGAAAGCATAAATCGGACTGGTACCGATATCGCCATAGACAACGCCGATAGCGCCAATCAAAAGGAGTAAAAAACTCTCTTTCGAATGATCATTATTTTCATCAGCTGTCGTGAGATCGTCGCTCACAGCGTCAATATCTTGAGGCTCCGCCATAGCGCAATCCTTTCAGCCGAAATTTTAATTGTGTTAAAGAGATCAAAAACGGGCAAAAGGTTACCCGAACTATTTATTTCAGTTGACACCCGATCGGGCAGTTAAATGGCCAACGCCCTTTTGAACCTTAGAACGGTTTCCCTCATTCCATGTTCCAAAGCATCTGCAATAAGTCCGTGACCGATTGAGACTTCATAAAGCCATGGCACGTTTTTGACAAGGGGGGCGAGATTGGGCACTGTCAAATCATGTCCCGCATTGACAAGAAGCCCCAATTGTTTTGCCTTTTCAGCAACAAGTGTCACCGCTTCGAGTGCGAGCAACTGTTTTTTATCACTGTCATAGGCATCACCATAAGGGCCGGTATAAATCTCGATACCGTCGGCACCGAGCGCTTTTGCTCTATCAAGGCCGTCAATCACCGGATTTACAAATAAAATCACGCGGATCGAGCGGTCTTTCAGCCGTTTGACAATCGGTTCCAAAAACACACTATCCTTTGCAAAATTCCAGCCGTGATCGGAGGTCGATTGGTCGGGAGAGTCGGGCACCAATGTTATCTGGTTGGCATAAGTTTCAGCCAAATCGAGGAAAGCGTCGTCAGGATAACCTTCAATATTGAATTCCCGATTTGGAAATTCATCGTCAATTAACCGGCGTATATCGGGAAGATCGGTAAACCTTATATGGCGCTGGTCAGGACGGGGATGGACAGTAATGCCGTCAGCACCGGCATCAAGCGCAATGCGTCCCATGCCGACAACGCTCGGCCAAGGCAAATTCCGGCGGTTGCGCAACACCGCGATGGCGTTGAGATTAACCGAAAGTTTTATTGTCATCGACAGCACCTATCAAGTCCGCTTAAAATCTGTAGTATTGAAAACTTCAAATGTTACATAAAATTCTACATATAACTTATAACTTAATTGAGCCACAAGAAAGGTCAAAAGCATGTTACCCGAAGATACAATACCGGTGATCTCCAAGATCAAAACCAACCGCGCCGGTGCAATCGGCTTTTCCGTTAACGGTGTGCTTGCTTCTTCCGATGTGGAAAATCTCTATGGACTTTTTGAAGCGGAAGCAGAAGGCTTCGACCATATAGACATGATTGTTATTTTTAAAGAATATGACGGAATTGATTGGGAAAGTCTGTTTAACGAAGATACAGCCAAAATCAGAGCAGAAGCTTTCACAAAACTGAGGCGTTATGCCATTGTCGGCGGCCCCTCCTGGCTCAAACTTGCGGTCGAGTTTTTCCGGCCTTTCGGACGTGTCGAGACAAAATGGTTTGCTTCCAAACAAATTGACGATGGCTGGAATTATATAAATGCAAAGCCGATCGAATAAAATTAGCAGTCCCGATTGACCGAACCATTGAGCTTGAGAACGACAATTGAAACCGGCTTGCTTCCGGTTCTTCAGTATAAATTGCCATAAAGTTTCATTGATTTTGCGAATATGTCGGGGAAATAGCGGCAGATTTACCGATGACCGGTTGCCGCGCACGAACCGAATCTAACACACTCCTTTGGTGAGGCTTTCATATGTTCCTCACAAAGCCATCATGATGCATATTTTCAAAATCACGTTTTCAACAGCGATTCTGCCGTTCGAGCTTTTTAAAGTTTTTTTGAAAAATAATTTCCCCCTATCCAAAACAACCCCAAAAATTCAATCCCCCTATTGGTGACGTTTTAGTTCCTTAAAAGAATAATGGTCAAACAAACGGTTTCACTGGACTAGGAAAGTTTAAAATCGCAATTCGCTGCACTTTCTTGTGACCAATTGGAATTTCATCATAACGGATTTTACACGAAAGAAACAAATTGCCGAGGGACTTTTAACATAAGGATATGTCTAATAATTCCGCTGAAATCACTGTCTTAATCAATCCC
Source organism: uncultured Bartonella sp. (assembly GCA_946480935.1). Classification (GTDB taxonomy): domain Bacteria; phylum Pseudomonadota; class Alphaproteobacteria; order Rhizobiales; family Rhizobiaceae; genus Bartonella. The sequence goes on from CAMLLT010000107.1 coordinate 2,228, forward strand.
CCCTGACCTTTTCGTCTCCAGTGCAATTTTTGCCAGAACAAAGATGTGATGGCTGCGCTAATCCGTTCAAATAACGAAGGAATAATGAGCAGCATTGATCAATCCAGAATGATCTTCAAGAGATTCGGTTGGTCTCATTGGCGAGCCTTTCAAATAAGGCGTTTTTCTATTCGCCGCGAAAAGCCGGATTGTCTCCAAAATTTGCCAATTCAATCTATAATAGAATAATAGATTTTAAAATTCAAAATGTTCTCAATATTTTTTAAATTATCAGTTGAAGATATTGCTATAGCTTTCGCCTTTTTAGGAAAAAATTTTTTTAATTTTTGTTAAAATTATCAACTGTTAAGGCACTCATTTTACCAAATGAACTTGCAGACCAATAGTCTCTTGGCATATGACTTGCTAGACTTTATTGTAGAAGTCGACCGGGCGGTGGCCGAGGAGCCACCGATGCAACATGAGTAATAGCACGGTCGATCAGAGGGAGGCTTCATGGCTTACAAAATTGAACAAATGAAACAACCACATCATCGTCGTGCGCTCTATAAAGTACTTTATGTGCAGGTGATATTCGCGATTATCTGTGGTATTTTGCTCGGATATTTTTATCCTGATGTCGGTGCATCGTTGAAGCCGCTTGGCGATGCCTTCATCAAATTGGTCAAAATGATTATCGCACCGGTTATCTTTTTGACCATTGTAAGCGGTATTGCCGGCATGAGCGACTTGAAAAAAGTTGGACGGGTCGCCGGCAAATGCATGCTTTATTTTATCACCTTTTCAACTCTGGCTTTGATTGTCGGTTTGATCATCGGAAATGTGTTGGAACCGGGTGCCGGAATGCACATTGATCCGGCTTCACTCGACACTGCTGCGGTCAAAGTTTACGCCGAAAAAGCCCATGATGCATCAATCGTCAAATTTTTGATGAACATCATTCCTTCGACAGTCGTTTCCGCTTTTGCAGAAGGTGACATTCTTCAGGTACTGTTCTTTTCCATATTGTTCGGTGTTGCTTTGGGATCAGTTGGCGAACGTGGCCGTCCTATTCTGGATTTCATCCATGCTCTTTCCACACCGATTTTCAAATTGGTAGCCATTCTCATGAAAGCAGCTCCTATCGGCGCTTTCGGTGCGATGGCTTTCACAATCGGCAAATACGGTATTCATTCGGTCATCAACCTGTTCTTCCTTGTCGCAACCTTCTATATCACCTCGATTTTGTTTGTTGTCGTCATTCTCGGAGCTGTCTGCCGTTATAACGGCATTTCGATCTTCAGAGTGATTCGCTACATCAAGGATGAATTGCTACTGGTTCTCGGTACGTCCTCTTCCGAAGCAGCTTTACCGACACTGATGGAAAAGATGGAAAATGCGGGAGCAAAAAAATCGGTCGTTGGTCTGGTTATTCCGACAGGCTATTCGTTCAACCTCGACGGTACCAATATCTATATGACATTGGCCACATTGTTCATTGCACAAGCTTTGGACATTAATCTCACCCTTGAGCACCAGATCCTTATTCTTGTTGTCGCGATGATCTCCTCGAAAGGAGCTGCCGGTGTGACCGGTGCCGGATTTATTACGCTGGCCGCTACACTTGGCGCCGTTCCGGCTATTCCTGTTGCCGGTATGGCAATCATTCTCGGTATCGACCGTTTCATGTCGGAATGTCGTGCATTGACCAATCTTGTTGGTAATGCTGTCGCCTGTATTGTGGTTGCACGTTGGGAAAACGAGCTTGACACAGTTCAACTTCACAAGGTTCTAGGCGGGCATGAACATCAACATGGTCATCATCATGTTGAAGAACAGAAAAGTGGAGATGCACATTAATCCCATTCCAACCTTTCCGGAACGCTTTATTAGTTAATGAAAAAGCCCCGACACAACGGGGCTTTTTCTTTGCTATTCGCATAAGTTTTTTAAAAATACATCCATCAGCATTTTAAAAAATGACGGATTTCAACATCGTCTTTGCATAGCTTTTAAACATTGCCTGCATAGCAAAGGGAGCTTTTAAAACGATATTTTCTGCTTCCTTACGTCAAATTTTGCTTAAAAGCCCCAATTCTTTGGCAACAAAATAATAAAATGTCACCCTATTCTTCATATGTTCCGTTTTCAGTAATTCAGCGGCCTTTTTCACTGCAAGTTTGCTCTGTTCGACATCTGCACCAAGCTTTTCTTCCGCCCATTTTTCTACCCGTTGAAGCTCTTTCTGATCGCTTATAGCAACCTCGGCAGCATCGCGATTTTGCAAAGCAAGCGACAAACGGTTCTCAAGCCGTTTAACCGCATCCTCGTCGGGATTTGCATCATATTTTTTTATTTGCTCCAAATGGTTCTTCATTGCTTTCAGGCTCCTACCGTAAAAATTGGTGACATTTTTTAAAACAACCGGTTAATTGATCTTCCGTAAAACCCGTTTCGGACTTTATGACCTCCGAAAAATAAGGGCAGGCTTTCGACAGGTCCGGTAATTTTTTAATCATTACCGTGTAGAAAATAGAGCGCGAAAAAGTTCGACAACCCCCCTTCCCTCTTTACCTTGATTTACCTATATTGGGCTTGCTGGCTTGCCAGCTATGGTAATAAATGGACAGTGTAATAAACCCATTGGACCCGGGGGCGGTACCCGGCGCCTCCACCACAACCAAAACGGCTCACGCTTTGTAGCTGTTTTTGTTATGAAGGGGGCGAAATAGGATCGACAAGGGCGTAAAGATTGCTCTTTTACCCGGCATTGTACCACCGTTATCGGGCTACTTAAGTAGTTGCAAATGACAACTATGCGGAAGCTCGTCTCGCTGCTTAATTGCGGCGCGAACGCTTCAAATTAAGTCTTGGACCTTCGCCGGTCCAAGCGGGGTTCGGAGGCACCTGGCAACAGAAGCCTTCACTATCTGTCTGTAAGCGTTATTTCTATTGGTTTAATTGATAAAAATTCACTGCTCCTGTTTCTCTTGAAGGCCTTGAATTGGAGCGGAGAGCCATTCGTGACGATTCTTGTTTTGGCAAAAAATAAAGCCGGAAGACCCCGAAGACATTGTCCTACAGGAATTCAAGAAAATTTTTGAGGAGATTTTGATTGCCTCATTGCATAAAGAACGTCTACATTGCATTAGAGATGATTGCCAAGTTTGGATAAAATACATCGGAGAAGGAACAGGTTTTCAATGGTTCATGATCAGATCCGTTATGACATTCTCGTTCAGGACGCTTTACGTAGTGTTATTCGCAAAGTTTTGTCTGAAGTAGCAAAAGCCGGCCTTCCGGGTGACCATCATTTTTTCATTACGTTTCTGACGAACGCCCCGGGCGTGAAAATTTCGTCACGTCTCAAAGAACGTTATCCTGATCAGATGACAATTGTTTTGCAACACCAGTTCTGGGATTTGAACGTTTCCGAAAGCGGTTTTGAAGTGAGCCTTTCATTTGGCGATGTTCCCGAACGTCTGGTTATACCGTTTTCTGCAGTTCAGGTATTCTATGATCCTACCGCTGCTTTCGAAGCGGCTTTCGATCTCGCATCCGATCTGCCAAAGAGCGATAATGACAGTCCGGACGTGAAGACACTTGCAAAAGAGACCGAGGGCGGCGAACTTGCCATTCTTGCGGACAAGAAAGACAAGAAAAAATCTTCAGTAAAATTGAAGTCACATTCAAAGGCAGAAACCGAAAAAGACGGTCAACAAACGGCAAAAGAAAAGAAACCGTCGGCAGATGTTGTCTCGCTTGATGCCTTTCGAAAGAAATAAGGCGTTTTTTCATGGCTGATCTGGTCAATCTTAGACAATTTCGCAAACAGAAAAAACGTCAGAATGACGAAACAAAAGCAAGTGAAAATCGCGTCATTTTCGGTCGCACCAAAGTCGAGCGCAATTTCGACGAAAAGCAAAAACAAAAAACCGTAAGTTTTCTTGATTTGAGGAAAATTCGGCACGACAAAGATGAAGGATGACCTTCTTGCATCAATCGCCGCGCTAGACTGGCAAAGAGCACAACCGAAAAAGATTTCGGTGCGCATTGACGGTCATGCAACAAGTATCTCCCTTGAAGAAGCCTATATCGACATTTTATTGCGTGAAGCAGAAGCTCAGGGCCTATCCTTTGCCAGCCTCGTTACAAGTGTCGATGAGGCAAGACCGGCAGGAGTTAACCTTTCAGCGTCATTACGCCTTTTTGCCCTCAAATTGGCGCAACATTCCAAAACATGACAACCCCGCCTCATATCGGGCTGAAATTACTTGAAATGGTAAACCGGTTACACCGTTATAAGCCGGTCATGGTCGTCAATAAGGCACGGTCAAGTGGAATATATCTTTGTCTATCTTTGGCAAATTTGCCCCTGATTTGACACAAGTCAAATATGAATAAGCGGCAAAGAATGCAATTTTCTGTAAAAAATTAACAATATCGGTTATTTCCTGCTTTTTCTGCTTTATAATTTTACCCGATTTGAACAAACGGACTTGATAGAAGAGAGCCAACCGTCTAACTCAACGCTATGGAACATTTTGCCGATTCAGATAGCGCTTCGCCGCCTTTGAAAGACCCACAATTTTTAACCGAATTTGTGGCCTTGATGGTTTTGAAGCGCGATGTTTTTTCGGAAACGCGGGTTGGCTATTTTGCTGATGATCCGCATAAACGCGTTATCCGCCGCATTGTTACGGCTGCGCCAAAATGGTCTCGCCCGCTTGCCTGGATATTGGCAAGAAGAGAAATACGGGCATTAAAGAAGGTGCGCGGACTTGAAGGCGTGCCACAGCTTATTGCGGTTGACAAAGACGGGCTTTATCGTTCCTGGAGTGAAGGAACGCCGTTGCATCTGGCACGCCCGAACAAACCCGAATTTTATTTGAGTGCATTCAAAATACTTCGTAATTTGCGCCGCATGGGCATTACCCATAACGATCTTGCAAAGCCACAAAACTGGCTGATGACAAGTGACGGTAAAGCCTCGATCATCGATTTCCAGTTGGCAAGTGTGCACAAACACCGCGGCGCTCTCTATCGCTATTTTGCTTATGAAGATTTCCGTCATCTCATAAAACAGAAAAGAAGTTTTGCGCCGGAACTCATGACACCAACAGAAAAGCGGATATTGAAAAACCGCTCCTGGCCGTCACGTCTTTGGTTGGCGACCGGAAAACGTGTCTATAATTTTATTACCAAAGACATGTTCAAATGGTCGGATGGCGACGGAACAGGTGACCGCGTCCAACATCAGGGACCAACCATTCGTAATCTTTTGAAAGACAATCCGGATATTGGCAATATTGCCATTGCAACCTATTCGCTTCCGGCCAAAGGTGTCGGGCTTTATGTTTTTGTCGAATCCGACAAACTTGACGAACAAGCCGTTCGCGACCTTCTGAAAGGCCAGAAAATCGAGTCTCTACAGGTTGTACATCAATTGCCCAAGCGCGAAGACGGCTCAATTCGCGATGACATTATCAAACTCATTGCCATGAACGAGCTCAATGATCTTGTCGCCTTGATCAGACGCGAGCCGGATTTGAAACCGGTGGTTGCTCCGATCATAGACAACCGGAAAAATTTGACCGACCGGCGCGTCTATCAATATGAAGCGCAGCGCAAAAAAAAGTGATTTTCCGTTCATTTTCGTGTAAAAGCGTCAAGTCTGACCTAGCAGAAAATATCTCGAACCATTAGATTGGTGATGATGACCGATTTTCCTGACGATATACC
>CAMLLT010000108.1 GCA_946480935.1 uncultured Bartonella sp.
AACGATCAGTGGTGATTATCCATTTTGTGATTGCCGGTTCTGTTTGAACAAGGCGTGCGGCATCATTTGCTTTCGGTGGTTTTGTCCAACCCGCGCAGGAGAACTTTGCATTCGTCTGGCACCCCGCCAATAGCAAGGCAGCGATCATAAGGAGTAAGAGCTTCAACTTCATTTTCGACCTCGTGCGATTGTTGGAAGGCCGCGTTAGCCGCCTCTAGTGATTTTTGTTTTTCAAGCCGTTGTCCGGTAAAAAAACCGCCATAGGCGGCGGCAAGAATAACAACAATGATGATGGCAATGGCGATTGACAGTCGTTCAAATGTGCTCATAATTCCTCCGAACGCATCCGCTGGATGCCCCAATAAAAAACGAACGCTGCTCCAATCACCAAGACGGCCGCGAGTGCCCATTGGACGGGGCCTGAGCCGGTGGCTAAGCCTGTCAAACCGGTCGCCATGCCGCCAACTGACAAAGCCGTCTCCTTTCGGAAAAATAGATTTTCTTTTTTTTGTTCCGGAACGACATCTTTAGAGGTCACATAAGCTCCCTCCATCCAGAGATAGCCTTCCGCCTGACGCCGGTTGACAAGGCCTTGAACCTTTTTGCCTCCAGCCTTAACCCATTTTCTCAATTCGACCGGAACCGCATCAAAATTGCCGCTGTTGAGTTTTTTGAGCAGCGTCGAATTTTTGAAAGCATTGATGCCGACATTGAAAGCAAACGATACCAGAGCGGCAAACTGGTTGTCATTGAGCTTCACATTGACGTTGTTTTCGACAGCCGCTTCATATTGCACGAGGTCTTTCAAGAGAATGCTTTCAGCTTCGGAAGCGGTGATAACCATTCCTTGCTGTGGTGCGGGCGTTCCAGCGGCTGCCGTGTGCCCATAGCCGATTGTCCATACACCGCCAGCATCCTTATAGGCTTTGGTTTTAAGGCCTTCCCATTGTTTCAGTTTGTCAAGGCCGTGGGGGCTTATTTGTCGTGTCATGGTGTTTCCTTTGTGATGATAAATGAAGGCAATAAAAAACCCCGCAAAAAGCGGGGCTGATCGTTGTTTTTGTTGAATTGGTTTTTAGATAGTTGCCGCCCACATCCACCAAGTATCGAGCTGCTCATCCGGTATTTTGTTGACCTCGGCCATTGTCTTCAAAAGCGGAAAGTCGCGGGAAAAGCTTGTGGCTTTGGAAATATCAATGAGCGCGCTTTCCCTTTTCTCATAATCTGCAATGTAAAAAGGGCTGTCTTTATTTGCGATGTCTGCAATTAAGTCTTCTTCCTTTACGCCAATGGCTAAAGCCGCTTGCCAGAATTGCCGAGATGATAGAGGAGGAAATACAGGAGCAGGTGCAACAATCTTTTCACCATCCCATAGTTTGCTGTATACGCTGCCGCCTGGCCCGAATGTTTCGCCAAAATCATCGTCAATGCCAATGATGTCTAACCCCGCAATTTGCGACGCTTCCGGGTCATCGGTCATGGAAATAATATGCTTGTTATCGTCGACAGCGATATAAAATTTATGCGGATATTGCTTGAAGAGGTCGTGCCATTTGTTACCGTCCTTATCTTTCAAGACGTTAATTTTCACAGTACCAGCTTTCTGAGCAACATTACCTCTGTCGTCCTTAATGTCTTCGCCTAATGTGATTTCTTCTTGTGCTATCGTGAGTTTTCCAAAATTTTTCATTTTTACCATGCTCCAAGCGGAACCCATCCGCGATTTTTGATGTATAATTGTGGTTGTACCCCCGTGATAACAAAACGCGTACCAGCGGCGCCTAAAAATCCATGTACAAAATATCCACTTGGCAGTGTGCGGAACCCATCGCTTGATGTTTCCACTTGTGCCCATCCGTCTACGCGAAAATCAGTAACGCACGCATTGAAGCGATCATCAATCTGCTTGGTAATTTTATCTCGTTCCGTGATTGGCAGATAATTGTTTTCAATTGCCGCTATTTTGGAACGTTCAGCCGCCGTCATGAACTTACGGTCGTCTGTCTCTTCAATTTTTCCCGCCGGTATAACAGGCGGCATAAACTTTCTGTCATCTGTTTCCTCCACAAAAGCGGCCGAATTATCGACAGCTTCAAGCTGGCCTTCAACCCCTGTTGCTCTGAAGATTTGCCCTTCTTTTGGCGTTAATTCAGCAAGTGACGCGAGACAACCCTTTGCCAGCTTCTCAAGCAACATAGCCGTCCGGCCTTGCAGACGAGAGCTGGCAGTTTTAAAAATGATGCGTAAATCAGCATCTGTAACAGCACAATCTCCTGGGCATGGGTCTGTCAATGTGCCGGAATTTTCACCCGTGATTGCGGCGATAATCAAAAATTTAGCAGCGGCTGCGATGTAAATATGATCGCCTGCTTGGACAGCACCATAAGATTGTAAATAGGCGTCTTTGGTCTTGAACTCTTTTGAACCGGTTACTGTGGTGATCGTTCCAACTGTATAATCATCGCCTGAAATCGGAAAGTTTGGAAGAAGAGCCATTAATCACCTTCCTTTTTATCTGTTTTTTGGGCTTTCAATGCAGCCAATTCTTGCTCTGCTTGATAACGCAGGAAGGCATTCTTCAAGCTCTGTTTGCGCCAGAATTCAGCCTCGGCCATAGCTTCCGCTGCTACAACCATCGGTGGTACTTGTATTTCTGTCTTTTCGTCTTGGTTCATTTCAAAGTCCCGTTATATCAATCACCCAAAACTGTTGCACTTTTGTCGGATAATAATGCATGCCACGCGGTCTATAAAAATCCGGTATTATCGGGTCTCTACCGCCTTCGCTTTCTTTGATCGGTTTAAAATTAACTCCACCGTTCCATGTCTGAGGCATGTAACAATAGTGTTCGTAAAAAGGCATTTTACCGGTGGCCCCACCATTTTTGACTTTTGCTTGGTAGACAACAGATGCCGTTCCGGTGCATCGAATTGGAAATGCTGTATATGTGTGTCCTTGTTTCAACGGTATATAGATGTCTTTTGGGTAAGCGATTTCATCACTTTTAGGCAACGCATCAACAGCGTGTCCGCTGTAATCTGGCAGTAATGGCGTATCCAGATTGAAGAAATATGATATATCAAGCGGCCTCTGATTAGAGTCAAAAGCGATTGAACCATCTTCCCGATAAATGCGTAATCCGCCTTGAAATGGCGTATTTTGCGGCAAGCTAAAAGCATACCATCTGACAGTATCGTTTGGCACACCTGAACCAACCCGATAAATCCAGCTTGTTTCTTTCCTGTCTTGGAGGGCGCAACAAGAACCATTCGGCGAACTTGTTGCAACGATAATCGGACCGTTCCAATCAATCCAAAGGTCGGCAACTCCAGCTTCGTTCGTGGTCAAAGAGCCAGAGCGGACTAAGAAATAGTTTTGGTACGCATCATCTATCTGGATAATGCCTGCATCATTGAAAATTTTAAGACCTGCTGGCATTGATTAATAAACTCCGTAGGTTATCCAAGTGGGATGATAATAACCTTTGCCGTTAGTCAACGGTCCCCAATGCCACTTCAATGTATTTCCGACAATTTCCGCCATTGCGTAATTATGAAAATTGTATTTTGACGTATCTTTTTGCTCAAAAACATTTGCCCAGTCGATCATTGTGTAAAACCACGGCTGCCCCTGACTAAATTCTGGCACGTATCTCTCACCGTCATTGCGACTGTTCAGATAAAGAGTGCCGAAGTTGCGGGGTAGGCGGCTATCGGTATCTAAGATGATGTTTCCGTACTGGTCCCATATTCTAAGGCCTTGTCCCATTTACCAAACTCCTAGCTGCACCCGAAGACGCCCCGCATTATCGTAAACTTCATACCGGCTGTTCGTTAGAACCGAACGCCCTGAACCGGCATAACCACTGATTTCTACAGTCCCATCACGAGCTACCTTAAAACGGTTATTGATGTTCAACTCTCCCGCCGTGACGGTACCAATGTCAGCCGCATTGGAACGCAATACGCCGTTGGCAAATGAAAACGGTGGCGTGGTGAGATCGCCATTCGATATTACGACTTGGTCAGCAAGCAGAACCAATCTGCTTTGCGACGGCTTCACGTCAATGTAAAATGCCCCCGTCGACCAGTTGTTTCCGTCTCCGGTTTTGACGACAATTCCATGCCGTGCCCAACCGTCACCAGCCGCCGCTGATACTTCGCTTTTTATGGTGATGCTGCTTGCCACATTGTCAACTTGCGCATTCAGAAATGAAAGCTGTTGAGCATTAGCGGTCACTTTGCCGTCAATTGTATCAACTTGCGCCTTAATCTCGTTAAACGCGGTTGCGATATTGCCGTTGACTTCCGCTTCCAGCGTTTCCAATTTGGCAGCCAATGCAGACGTTTTGCTCACTGCGACTGTTATCTGTTCCGTAAAATCAGCCCGTGCTTTTCCTAACGAGACGGTAAGTTCCCTTTTTATGGAACGGCTTAATTCATAGCCTCCAGACGTTGCATCGGCCGCAATGAGGCCAATCAGTTCGTTTTCTTCACGAATAGAACGGCGGTCATAGGTTAGCCACTTGTTTAAATCTGCAACGTCGTCGAGGATTTGTCCGGTGTCATAATCTTCTTCTTTTGAATCCGCTTTAACTTCGGCGCACCATAACGTTGAACGTGCAGGTTCTGTTATGACAGTTGCCCGAAAGGTGTATGATGTGCGCGGTGCAAATCCCGTGAGCCTAACCGCTGTCTGGGTGCCTCGAACAATGTAGTTAAGCTTTTGTTCTGGGGCTTTCGTTTGCCAGTATTCGATCTCGATGCCGGTGACTGTTACGTCTGTAGGTTGCCGCCATGTAATATCAAAAACCGGTATTTTCCGATGTTGATCTTCTGAAATGGCCTGATTGGCCGTGACTTGGAACTGATCGGGAAAATTCTGGAAAATCGGCCTAGGTGCAGGTTTATTCGGTGAAAATTCCGGTATCTCGATTGCATCATCATAGATGCCAGCTCCAACTTCCTGTAGAGAAAGATTTACATTTCTCGCACCTTGCTTGCCGCATGGCGTTAAAGAACGGCTGACAACACGAAAACTCGCAGTGCCATATAAGCTATGAACAAAACGGATCCAATCACCAACTTCCAACTTGCGCCAAAGCGGGCGCACAACCATGCTGTACTGCTTCTGATAGCGATTTTCACGCAATGCAGAATTAGCCAAGCGGATTGCCTGACTAGCGATAAAAACGGCTTTGAAGTCCAGTTGAGTACCATGGTGCGAACCATCCGCTGCTAATGCGCTAGCATCTAGCCGAGCAGGGTATGCAACCGCTTCCCAAGATTTTTCTGGTTCGTTATAGGTGCCATGAACCGCATTAACGAGCTGTGAGCTAGAACGTTTCGGAGTGTAATTAAGTGTTTCTCCAATAATCAGATCGTCTTCTGTTAATGTGGCAACAATCGGCTGTGTTACTCCAACGATCGGCATATCACCGTCGACACTCTCGAGCAATGCACCTGCACAGGCCGTAAATAACGGTTCTAAATTATCCTTGTGCTGAACACCTTCGCCTGCGCTAAAGATCATGCCGGAACGATAACGCTTTTCAGTTCCGACCATCTCATCGCAAAGGTTCATTGCCTCAACCCATTTTTGAACGGGTAAATCAGAGACAGACAAGTCCTTGCCGACAATCAGTTGACCGTTTACATAAAAGCCGCGTTCATAATTATAGGCCTGAACAATTGGGTTGTCAGAATATCCCCATGTCTTGGGGTCTTCCCAACGTTGAGAGCCTTCTCCACCGTAGCTGCTATCAAGACGTGGGTCATAACATTTGCCCTGACACTCGAACAGCAATTGCGGCGTGTTCGACATTTCATTCTGATCGTAATCAAAATAGACAATCGCATAGGCTAGACCAAAGCCGACATGATTGGCCGTCCATTGTCCGCCTGAACCTTTGATTAGATAATTATCGGCTGTAGTCTGGCTTCCGTCGTAGATCTTTATCCGGATATAGCCCTTATGCTTGCCGGTTACTTCAAAGCCGCGTTCTGAATTGTTGTCACCATTCAGCGAGCACCATTCATCATCAATGAGAACGCGTGTGACCTTGTTGATATAAAAGTCCGATAGCAACAGTACACGGGCAAGCGTCTTATTCCCATCTCCGAACGCACAAGTGAAAAGCTCCTGACCAGCCACGGCAAATAATCCGACGCCAATTTCACGTGGTTTTGAACCTCCGTACGTAACTGTCAGGCTTGTTCCGCTTAATTGGCTATCACTAGCTTTTGAGCTTTTCTTGGATTTCTTCTTGGTGAGAAGTCCAGCAATGACATTGAAGCCGACAGATATGACAGCTCTACCGACAAACCCCAAGCTTCCCAAAAAACCAGCCACACCGGCAACGGCACTAGAAATCGCGCCTATGATTGGAGCTATGAATGCCATTAATTTACCTCAAAAGCGCGTTTAATCTGGCTGAATTCGACGAACACAAGACCGAATTTACCCTTGCTTGCAAAACCGACGCCGGTAAAAACTCCGGCGCATATCTGCCCTTCATACTCTACAACGCCGATATCCCCACGCATTGCATGAACGACTTTCTGTTCCTTGAAAACTTTAGAAAAAAGCTCCCCAAGGTCATTGCAACCGGCTTTCTTCAAAACACGAGCTGCTCCGATTTCTGTCGTGTAATTACGGTATTCCTTTAGCCTGTCTTCACCTGTAACAGCTTGCACAGCATCAGCAGCGAATTGTCCACAATCTGATTTTCCATATTCAAACGGTAATTCAGAATGTTTTTCGACAACGCGAGCTAAAGCATCCTGCCAGTCCTTGGCGCGGTTCCAATTGCGCATTATGTTTTTCCATTTTTACGATTGAGGAGTGATTTTTACGTGCGGATTGGCATTTAAGCCTTCCGGTTTTGTCCCCATTGAACTACTGTCCTTGCTTCAGTTTCGGCAAATGAGAAAAAGTTATCGCCCGCGTTAATCAGATGCTGATCGTTATTTGACCGCATCCGATAACCTTCCCGATTGTTATCTATCGCCAAGCTTTCACAATTTGCTACGAGTTTACAGTCGGGTCCGTCTTGAAAATTGAGAGTATCAATCCGCCCTCGGTAGATTGTATCGACGTAAAGAAGCTCATAAGTGTTAGGATCATAGATAGCTTCTTTGATAATAACTGGCCGTTGGTGCCATCCTTCATCTTGAATTGTAGCTAGCAAGTCAGGCGTTAAACCATCTTCAGAACGTGCAGCTAACGTCAAAGTTAGACCTTGTGCTGTCATGCCCCATTGTCCGTTTATCGCGGAAATATCAATGATGCCCCCTGGTACGTATGTTAAACCGTCATATTCTAATTCTGTATCCGCCGCACAAAAGCCATAAGTACCGGTCGAGAATTCCAGTCTAACCATCTGGGATAGCTTGATTGTGCCGATATTGAACAGCTCTTCGGCTCTTGGTGTTAGACTTCTCAATACCGGCTCTCCATAAATTGAAATTTTGCCGTGCGTTGCGGGTAACCACTCGAAATTGAGAAACTATCGTTTACAGGCCGCATTATCAGTTCCATCCGATCAAAATACACATTTGCACCAACGGAAATATAGTTTGGTAGCTTTGGTTCGATCTCGATCAGATAGCCGGTGGGGTTGAATTCTGCTGAAATGACTTGTCCGAGTGCTCGACGATCATTGTACTGGA
>CAMLLT010000109.1 GCA_946480935.1 uncultured Bartonella sp.
GAAGATGAAAGTTATCTTTCGGATGCATTGGTGGAAATTGCAAGTTATCTCGTAACCGGCATTCCGAATTCACCTGTCAAACAGGATATGCCTCAGGCGCGCAGTCTTTATTTGCAAGCGGCTACCAATTTTGGCAATCCCGAAGCACAATATCGTTTAGGGAAAATGTTGTTGAATGGTGATGGCGGCGAAAAAAATCCGGTTCAGGCAGCTCGCTGGTTTCAGCTTTCTGCAAGAAAAGGCAATCCGGCGGCACAGGCAATGTTGGGTAACATGTTATTTCAAGCCGGAAAGACTGTAAGGGGGCTGGCGATGATGACCGCTGCCTATGAAAAAGCCGCTCCACATGATCAGACATGGATAAGACAATTACAAGAACGTGCTTTTGCTGTATCCGGAGAGGCCGATCGCCGCACAGCTATTTCTCTTGCGAGCGATATTATCAAAAATGATAACGGTTTCTGATACCGGTTTTCTACCTTTATAGTTTAAATCTATGTTACGAGCTATCTATTATCGAGAGGCTATAAAATCTAGCTATAGTTAACAAAAAACACTGCTTGATAGGCTTATGTCAGGTCAAAGAACGATAGTTATTACCCGATATAGTGAAAGTGGATATATTTCTGAAGCAGTGAAAGATTAAACGTTTTTCGGGACTTAGTCCCGTCTAAAATTTATTTGGCTTTATCCTTCTATAATTTTGGATGTCTATTTCGGCAGTTTTAAAAATTCGCTTTTCAAAAAGAAAAATATCGGAATATTTCTTGGCGCCTAATGGTGTGTTTATGCCTAACGCATTTAATTTTTGAGCAGGCGAGGCCGGATAACCGGTTTGATCGTTATGGAATTTTCCGGAAAAACCAATGGCGAAATTGTCCTTGTGCGGCTCTTAGAGGAGAAGTGGTACTCTATAAGGCTTCACTCTTTCTGTTAATTTAAGAAAACAAAATAGCCTAACGGTCACAAAGACTTAACGGCCTTCACGACATGAGAATAGATCCAGCCAAAACCGTATGTTTGCCCGAGCAATGCCGCACGATCGCAATCGCACAGGTTATCATTCATCGTGTTTCATCAATTAATGGCTTAATATCTTTGACAGAAAATCACGGGCACGCGGCGTTCTCGATTCCGGCGAAGCAAAAAATTCTTCCGATGTGCAGTCTTCCAATATTGTTCCGTCATCCATGAAGATGACTCTATCGGAGACTTTATGCGCAAAGCCCATTTCATGGGTAACGCAGATCATAGTCATTCCATCTTGAGCAAGCCCTACCATGACATCAAGGACTTCTCCCACCATTTCGGGGTCGAGAGCCGATGTCGGTTCGTCGAACAACATGACTATAGGATCCATAGTCAAAGCGCGCGCTATCGCAACGCGTTGTTGTTGTCCTCCCGAAAGTTGACCGGGATATTTATCTTTATGATCTATCAAGCCGACACGTTTGAGATATTTTAATCCGCTCTCTATGGCTTCTTTTTTGGAACGATGAAGAACTTTAATTTGTGCAATCGTCAAATTCTCCATAACGGACAAATGGGGAAACAGCTCGAAATGTTGAAAAACCATTCCGACACGGCTTCTCAGTTTCGGCAAATTGGTTTTCGGAGAATGAACCGGAACACCATCAACCCAGATTTGCCCCTCCTGAAACGGTTCGAGAGCATTGATCGTTTTTATAAAGGTTGATTTTCCTGAACCGGAAGGACCACATACGACGACCACTTCGCCCTTACTAATATTGGTCGAGCAATTTTTCAAAACGTTGAATTTTCCATACCATTTGGAAACGTTTTTGACTTCAATCATGTGTTCGGACATGGAACTTTCCTATCAGCGAATAATCGAGACTTTTTTCTGCAGGTACATAACGGCCTGCGACAGCGTGAAACAGATCACAAAATAGAATAGGGCAGCCAGTATATAAGCTTCCTGTTTGACACCAAAATTGTTTGCCACGATGTCGAAACCTTTAAGAAGGTCATTACCGCTAATTGCATAAACCAGTGATGTATCCTGAAAAAGGATGATGACCTGAGTAAGAAGCATGGGAAGCATGTTGCGCAGTGCTTGCGGCAATATAACAATCAGCATGGATTGCCAATAAGTCATGCCGAGAGCTTCGCTGGCAAATTTCTGTCCCTGTGGAACTGAACGTATCCCGGCTCGCATGATTTCTGCAAAATATGCCGCTTCAAAAGCAGTGAATGTTATAAAGGCCGAATTATTTGCACCGATCGAATGGCCAGTGACAAAGGGCAACAGAACAAAAAACCACAAAATGACCATAACCAGCGGAATGGCACGCATAGCGGTGACATAGAAGGTTGCAAGCCATGATAAGGGTTTTATCGAGGACAAACGCATCATTGCCAGAAGTGTCCCGAAAATGATCCCCAATATTGTAGCAACAATCGTCAAAACAACACTGAAAATAAGTCCGGACAAAATATAGGTTTTGAAGACATCGAAGGTGAAAAAAGAAAAATCCATCCACGAAAAGTCTAATGTCAGGTAATAGGAAAGGGTAGATGCGAGATTAGACATGATTACCTTCCCTCCGTCTGGAAACCGGGAATTTTGACCATCCGTTCAATGATTGACATGACGATAAAAATAGCCAGTGAAATAATGACGTAAAGAACTGTCACAACCATGTAGTTTTCGTAAACATGACTGACTTCTTCAATAGCCTGAAACTGGAATTGCATCAGTTCGTGGATTGATACGGCAAAAGCGACGGCCGAATTTTTCACAATCCCCATAGATTCCGATATGAGTGGTGGCAGGATTGTACGCATTGCTCTCGGCAAAATAACATATCGATAAGTCTGATAAGTTGTAAATCCCATTCCCATAGCGGCATAACGCTGTCCTGTCGGAATGGCTTCAATACCGGAACGAACCTGTTCGGCGATACGGGCAGAGGTAAAAAATCCCAATGCACAAATGATCAATATCATTGGCGGAAAGTTCATTGCTGGTGGATATATCTTCGGTACGACGAAGTACCAAAGAAAAATCTGGACAAGAAGCGGAATGTTGCGGGTTATTTCTACCCAAATCCGTGCGATTATCCGCAATATCCGGTTCAATATGGTCGTGCGTGGCAACGTTCTCATTGTGCCGATAATGACACCGACGATAATGGCTAAAATCAAACTCGAAATTGAAAGCAGAGCCGTATTCAAAAAAGCGTTGAGTAAAGTGTCAAGATAGGTATGACTCACACCTGCTTTACCAAAACAACCGGCAACGTGGGTGTGATCAATATCATCCAGACAGAGGAATGAAAAATCCATTGTAGACTATTCCCGACAAACTTACACGAGTACCCGCACACCTAAACTGGACGAGCCAATCGTTCCGATAACGGAATAAAATTGGCTGCACGCAATTTCAAATACATGCAGCCTTTACGCACAGTTTTATTATTTGTTTTCTTTATATTCTTCCATTGGCTTGTTGTTGGGATGTTCCCATGTATCTTTGGTAATATCCGAAAGAGGCAACCCGACAACTGTGTTTGATGGCGGAACCGGTTGCATGAACCACTTGTTATAAAGTGTTTCCAGTGAGCCATCTTTTACTTGGCGAACAATACTGTCATCAATTGCCTGTTCCAAATTTTTGTCATCAAGGCGCAACATACAGGCAATCGGTTCAACCGAAAGAACGTCATTCAAAATAACATAATCGGACGGATTTTTCGATTTTGAAATATTTCCGGCCAGAATTGATCTATCCATCACGAAGGCATCAGCTCTTCCCGATTCCAGAAGCAGGAAACTATCGGCGTGATCTTTTCCGTTTACTTCTTTAAAATCAATATTTTGTGCACGTTTGTTTTTGCGGATAAGCTGTACAGATGTTGTTCCTGTTGTCGTTGCAACTGTTTTTCCATTGAGATTGGCAATCGATTTGATGCCGGAATCTTTTTTGGTGGCAATGCGTACTTCTTCGACATAGGTGGTATAGGCAAAAGCTGCTTCTTTACCTCTTGCAGCATTGTTGGTTGTCGAGCCACATTCGAAATCATAGGTTCCGTTTTGCAAAAGCGGAATACGATTTTGAGAAGTAATCGGTAAATAATTGATCTTGATCGGCTTACCTATCTTTTTAGAAATATCGTCAATAATACGTTCAGCCATCTCGGTATGAAAACCGACATATTTGCCGTTACCGAGAGCATAAGCCAAACCTGACGATTCGCGCACACCTAGTGTTATCGAGCCGCTATCTTTAATTTTTTCAAGTGTATCCTTTTGCTGGCCCAATGCTGTTCCAGTCAATCCCAAGATTGCCAAAGCGGCAAAAGCCATCAGGGCTCTTCTCATGAATGTTCTCCTTAATCGGTTATTTTTGCAAGAAAATTTCTGCCAAAAGCAAGTTTAGCACATTTTTTTCATGAATATAACATTTCTGTATTTTTAAACGAATTCTATATTTTTAAACGCATTCTTTGCATTTGACGGGTGAAAAAGCGAAATGGTCTAACGCAATTCGATAACGACAGGAACATGGTCGGACGGTTTATCCCAGCCGCGAACGGCCCGTTCTACAAAGCTAGCTTCAAGTTTGTCCGCTGCTTCCGGAGAAATGAAAAAATGATCAATTCTTATTCCATCATTTTTCTGCCATGCGCCGGATTTGAAATCCCAGAAACTATAATCCGGATTATCCGAAGTGGCACGGGTGGCATCATAGAAGCCAAGATTTTTTATTTTCCATAAAGCTTCGCGACTTTTCGGCAGATACAACGCATCTCCTTCCCACTCCTGAGGATTTTTGGCATCAAAAGCAGAATCGATGACATTATAATCACCGGCAAAAATCAGAGGTTCTTCCAATGCGAGAAGTGAAACTGCGCGGTCGTAAAAGCGTTCATACCAACGTAGTTTATAAGGATATTTTTCGCTATCAACGGGATTACCGTTCGGCACATAAAGTGAAACAATACGTATGACGCCGGTTTTGGTGGAATAAACAGCTTCGATATAACGGGCCTGTTCATCGCTATCGTCGCCAGGCAGACCACAGATTACCTCGTCGGGATTTATCTTTGAAAGAAGCGCGACCCCATTGAAGCCTTTCTGTCCATGGGTATTGATATTGTAACCGAGTGCTTCAATCTCGGCTCGCGGAAAATTGGCATCAATTGTCTTTGTTTCCTGTAGACATACCACGTCGACTTCAGACTGCTTAAGCCACTTTATAAGAGTGTCATGTCTGGCCCTGACACCGGCCACATTCCAGGTTGCTATTTTCATGATGAACACTTTAACCAATGTTTTTCTGAAGCTTCAAGTGTTTGTTTCTATAATAATGAATAATGGGAGCAAGAAAATCGTCAATCACAATCCTTAATTAATACCGACAATCAAACTCTTGAATGTACGGGCAATCCTTTAATGATAGGGGGAGCTCTTAATTATACGCGGTCGAAAAAAGTAATCTGTTTCACCGGCAAGTCACTTATAAGGAGGTTGGCGTTCGCAACATCCTCATAAGCACAGCCAAGAAATAACATAATGTCGTTTCCGACTTTGTCGACAGTCTATATAAACTGATAGGTCATAATCCGATATGAATCCGTTGGCTGACAAACGCGAAATAAAATCCTGTTGCACCGCTATAGAGACATAAAAATTAGACAATTGAGCGCAGCCTGTCGCGAACCAAAAGAATTGCGGTATTAACCATATGGCTTTTTCGGCGGAGTTTAACATCTTATCAATGACACTCTCCGGAAGTGTTCATCATATTTTAACGCATTAATTTATACCCGATTCTGTTTTCTCTTCGTTTGATTCCTCAAACGACCTGATAATGGACATTAAAACCGAAATAAGAGAGTGATCGCCATTCTCTGGATGGGGTTCAAAAAGGGAACAGGCTGTTAAAATCTGGTCAACATTGTTGCCACTATGCCGATAAACCGTCAATTGTTCATTCAATCGCTGTAAATTTCGCGATTTCATAGTTTTTCTCGGCTATAGGACTTGACGCAACAACCGTTTATCGTTAATAAACCGCCATCGGAGCCGATGTGAGGTTAGCTACATTTTCAAAACGACACGTTTTGGAGTTCGCCTCAAACAGGGTTCGTTTTACGGTTTTGAAACGCAAATGCCGGATGCATGAGGCCTTAAAAGGTCTCCTCTGCTTATAGTCGGGTGATCTGCACGATAGCGGTGAAGCCCGGTTTTTTGTGCATGTGTTTACTGTCGTTACCAGTTGGTTCGGAGCTAAATCCGGTTGATTGGGAACTAAATAAAGTGAAGCGGCCCAAATTGGGCGAGACGAAAAAGAGATTGAAAAGAGGAAGGTTGAATGCCTACCGTAAACCAGTTGATCCGCAAGCCGCGTACAGCGCCGGTCAAGCGTAATAAGGTTCCTGCCTTGCAGGCAAACCCGCAAAAGCGTGGTGTGTGCACGCGCGTTTATACAACGACACCAAAGAAACCTAATTCGGCTCTCCGTAAGGTTGCCAAGGTTCGTTTGACCAATGGTTTTGAAGTTATTGGTTATATTCCTGGTGAAGGTCATAACCTTCAGGAACACTCCGTTGTCATGATTCGTGGCGGACGTGTTAAGGATTTGCCGGGTGTTCGTTATCACATCATTCGTGGTGTGCTCGATACGCAAGGTGTCAAGAATCGTAAGCAGCGCCGTTCCAAATACGGTGCCAAGCGTCCTAAATAAGTTTGAGAGACGAAGCCAATGTCCCGTCGCCATAGAGCAGAAAAACGTGAGATTAATCCAGATCCGAAGTTCGGTGATCTTGTGATTACAAAGTTTATGAATGCCATCATGTTTGATGGTAAAAAGTCAGTTGCAGAACGCATCGTTTATGGTGCGCTTGATGCAGTTGGAGATAAAGCAAAAACAGAACCTGTTGCTCTGTTTCATCAAGCATTAGAGAATGTTGCTCCTCATGTTGAAGTTCGTTCTCGCCGCGTTGGTGGTGCAACTTATCAGGTTCCGGTAGATGTTCGTCCTGATCGTCGTCAGGCATTGGCCATTCGTTGGCTCATTGCTGCGGCCCGTAATCGTAACGAAACAACTATGGTTGATCGTTTGTCGGGCGAATTGATGGATGCAGCGAATAATCGTGGTTCGGCTG
Organism: uncultured Bartonella sp.; assembly: GCA_946480935.1. Taxonomy (GTDB): domain Bacteria; phylum Pseudomonadota; class Alphaproteobacteria; order Rhizobiales; family Rhizobiaceae; genus Bartonella. The sequence continues at coordinate 7,134 of CAMLLT010000109.1, forward strand.
TCAAGAAACGCGAAGATACGCACCGTATGGCGGAAGCCAACCGCGCATTCTCGCATTATCGTTGGTAAGAGAACTCTTTTTAATCGAAAGCAAAAAATATGGCTCGCGAGTATAAAATCGAAGATTATCGCAATTTTGGTATTATGGCGCATATTGATGCCGGTAAGACCACAATGACCGAGCGTATTCTTTACTATACCGGTAAGAATCATAAAATCGGTGAAACGCATGATGGCGCTTCTACGATGGATTGGATGGAGCAGGAGCAGGAACGTGGTATTACCATTACTTCCGCTGCAACAACCACCTTCTGGAAGGGTCGTAACGGCGAGAAATGCCGGTTCAATATTATTGACACCCCGGGGCACGTCGATTTTACGATTGAAGTAGAACGTTCTTTGCGTGTTCTTGATGGTGCTATTGCACTTCTGGATGCGAATGCCGGTGTTGAGCCGCAGACAGAGACTGTTTGGCGTCAGGCTGAAAAATATCATGTACCGAGGATGGTTTTTGTCAA
>CAMLLT010000110.1 GCA_946480935.1 uncultured Bartonella sp.
TTCGATCTTATTCGACAGCTTCTTCTATTTCGTCCAATGTGTCGTCCGACAAACCGAAATTACGGCCGATTTCCTGAATAAGAACATGGGTCACGATATCGCCTAGCGCTTCATCATTCTCGGACCAATAATCAAGAATTGGTCGCCTGAACAATGTGATCCGGTTCGTTTCATTGCCAGTATTCAGAGAAAACCGCTCGCTAATACCTTGTCCTTCAAACAAGCCCAAAAGCTCGAACGGAGATTCCAGTCCCATATCATCCATCATCTGATCATCAGGAAAATCCGTGACACTTATAACAAGGTCCTTACAAAGAACCCTAAATCTTGATGGCAAATTGGCGAAAGAATTCCGGGCAATTGAATCGATTTCTTTCAAACTTGGAGAGAGGCGAGAGGCCCAGTTATGACTATGGTCAGGTCTAGCCATATAAATTACATGCTCCATTGCAGCTATCAAAAACGTAGTTCATTTAGCTCGCTCTAAAGCGGCTAATTCAAAATTCGATTTAATTTTTTAAAGCTCGTTAATTCAGGCCCATGGATGTTCCTTTGCATTCTTTTTTTCAAAAGAATCAATTTCGGACACTTTGCGCATAGTCAATCCAATATCGTCAAGTCCGTTCAACAGGCAGTGCCGGCGAAATTCGTCAAGATCGAACTTCAATGTTCCACCATCAGGTCCATGGATTTCCTTTTTCTCAAGGTCGATGGTCATGGTTGCATTAGCACCGCGTTCTGCATCTTCCATCAGCTTTTGCAAATCTTCCGGACTGACAATAATTGGCAAAATACCGTTTTTGAAGCAATTGTTATAAAAAATATCGGCAAATGAAGTCGAAATAACACAACGTATCCCGAAATCGGCCAAGGCCCAAGGCGCATGTTCACGAGACGAACCACAACCGAAATTATCTCCGGCGACAATGATTTTGGCATGACGGTAAGCAGGTTTATTCAAAACGAAATCAGGATTTTCGGACCCGTCATCACGATAACGCATATCTGCAAAAAGCCCTTTACCTAGCCCCGTCCGCTTGATCGTTTTCAAATAGTTTTTTGGAATAATCATATCGGTATCGATATTGACAACCGGCATTGGGGCTGCAACACCCGTCAGTGTTGTGAACTTTTCCATTTTTCAAAATCCGAATTTTAGAGTTTTTCCAATAATTCTTACTCCTGCATGAGTAAGCTGTCAAAGCGATGGAGACAAGCTCATTCTCTGGACCGTTTTCCCCGCTCTTTTATTAAATTCAAGTTCGCTTCTTTCATTTATAACCGCAATTTGAATTACGAATTTTTAAAAGAAGCATCTTCTGGCGGATTTTTAACCAAAAACCGCCACAAGATAAAACCTTTAAAACCGAAAGGAGGAAAATTTCCTCCTATTGGTTAATCAACACCTATAACGAGGCTCCGCTACTCAAATACCCCGTTTTCTCATCAATGCATCCGGACTCGGCAAGCGGCCACGGAACGCTTTATAAAGTTCTTCCGGATCACGGCTGCCACCGGCCGAATAAATATATTTTTTCAGTTTTTCTGCTGTTTTCGGGTCAAAAACATTGCCGATTTCTTCAAAAGCCTCGAACGCATCCGAATCGAGGACTTCTGCCCACATATAAGAATAATATCCCGCCGAATAACCATCGCCGGTAAATACATGTGTGAAATGGGGTGGACGGTGGCGCATAATAATTGCCTTCGGCATACCCAATTTTTGCAATTCTTTTTTCTCGAATTCAGTCGGGTCATCAACTTTTCCGCCTTCATGAAAAGCCATGTCGACAAGCGCGGAAGCCGTAAATTCGACGGCGTCGAAGCCACCATTGAACGTGCGTGCAGCGAGAACCTTGTCGAGCAATTCCTGCGGCATGGGTTCACCGGTTTTTACGTTTCTTGCGTAAGTTTTCAAAGTTTCCGGAACAGTGACCCAATGTTCGAACAATTGCGAAGGGAGTTCGACAAAATCTCTTGCCACAGATGTTCCCGAAACAGACGGCCATTTAACTTCCGATAGCAATCCATGGAGTGCATGTCCGAATTCATGAAACAAGGTTCGCGCATCATCCAATGACAAAAGTGCCGGTTTTCCCTTGGGCGGTTTGGCGAAGTTACAAATATTATAGATGATCGGTTTGCGCCCTTTTCCGAGATGATGTTCGGTTTGTAACTCGCTCATCCATGCACCGGAGCGTTTGCTCGGGCGGGCAAAATAATCTCCAATGAAAAGCCCGCGTAAGCTGCCATCTGGATTTTTGACCTCGAAAAGACGTGCATCTTCATGCCAAAGCGGTACTCCATGCTTTTCTTCAAAAGTGACACCGAAAAGCTTTTTTGCGGTCGCAAAAGCGGCCTCAATCATTTTATTCAGTTCAAAATAGACCTTGACCGAAGCTTCGTCGAACGAAAATAATTTGGTACGCAGTTTCTCCGCATAATAGCGCCAATCCCAAGCGGCCAACTCGTCATTGCTTCCTGTTTGGGCCGCCAGTTTTTGCAGCTCTTCTGCTTCTTTTTCAGCCTTGGCAACAGCCCGCTTCCAGACAGGCATTAAAAGCTTCATGACATTGTCGGGCGTTTTAGCCATTGTGTTGTCGAGTTTGAATGCAGCAAAGGATTTGAAGCCAAGAAGCTTTGCCTTTTCATCACGCAATGCCACAATCTTGCTGATGATCTTCCGATTGTCATTTTTATTGCCATTTTCACCACGCCTTGCCCAGGCTTCAAAAGCAATCTGGCGCAAGTCCCGCCGGTCGGAAAAAGTCAGAAACGGCTCCACAACCGAACGCGCAAGCGTCAGTGCATAGGACTCCGGTTTTCCCCTTTCCTTTGCCGTCTCTTTCATTGTCGCAATAAGATCGTCCGGTAGTCCAGCCAGATCTTTCTTTTCGAGATAAAGAACCCACTCTGCTTCATCATTCAATACATGTTGGCCGAACTGTGCGCCAAGCAAAGCCAATCGCTCGTTTATCTCGGCCAGTCTTTTTTTATTTTTTTCATCAAGAAGCGCGCCGTTGCGGACAAAACCTTTCCATGTGAGTTCGATCACACGCGTGGTTTCGGCATCGAATTTTGCTTTTTTTGCTTCCTCATGAAGGGCATCAATTTTTGCAAAAAGTCGCGGATCCATCATCAATTTTGAAGAATAACGCGATAGCTTCGGTACAAAATCCTGTTCCAATTGCTGGATCAGATCATTGCTATAGGCGCCCGAACGGAGAAAGAAAACAGAACATACATGGTCAAGGGACTTGCCTGCAAGCTCGAACGACTGCAAAAAACCGTCAATCGTGGCAGGTTCCGGAGAGGCCGCAATTTGTTCAATTTCGGCTTCGGCATCTTTTAATGCTTCTTCAAAAGCTGGCTTGAAATCTTCATCATGAATTTTTGAAAAATCAGGCAGACCTTCAAAACCGGTCCACTCCAGCAACGCCGTTTTTGACATATTTTTTATCTCCAATCTTTTTGCTGCAAATTGTTTGCAATGATCAATGTGTACCACATGTAATAATTAAAACTATGAATGCCAGCATCTCTCAAACTCTTTTTACCCTTAAATGCGCATTCAGTCTTCTGTCTTTCGCATGAAGAAAGACAGAAACGGTGTTTATGAAGCGGCGTTTTTCATCAGACCATTTTCGAAATTATTTTTTTAACCGCAAAAAATTCAGGGACTGCCGCCAAACAAAAAAACTTGTCTTAAAAATTCAATTTCTCAGAAAAATTGCTTATCTTGGAAGATTCATCGTCTTAAAAATTCATTGGCTTGGCAAATTCATTAACTTCTCCAAGATGTTTTTCCAAATTATGAAAACGGTTTCTAATCATGCCGATTTCAGCCGTGGAACAAATTCTTTCGTTATGCCCACACTTCAAAACAGGGGGCGAAGGTCAATTTTTATACATATTGGAAAAACGGATCAATCCATCCGGATAAGGCTGGAAACCGTGAAGTTTTTTGGTATAGGCATAGATATAATCAGGATGTCCGAGATAGATGATCGGCATATCATCTTGAAGAATAGCGATAGCGTGATGATAGAGATCGGCACGTTCGGCAGGATCGGAAGTCTTTCTTGCCAAAGAGAGTTTGTCGTCGAGATCGCGATTACAATATCTACCTATATTGTCTGCCGCTTCACAGGTAACAAACCAGGAGATATTCCCATCCGGATCAATCCGGCCGCTCCACCTTTGTGCAGAAACTTCGAATTTGCCGTTATTATTATCGATAGCAAGTTTGGTTTCTTCTTTAGGATGAAGACTTACATTGAAGCCCGCTTCATTGGCCATTTTCTGGATTGCCTGCATCACCTGTAGAATTGTCGGGTCATTACTATGGGAAATCTGGACATCGATTTTCTGATTGGCAAAACCGGCTTGTTCTATTAACTGACGGGCTTTTCCCAGATTGCGCGGGGAAACCGGAAAACCAGAATTGTACCAGACTGTATCAGGTGCCCAAGGCTGGTTGCCGACAACCATCGCACCACCAAAAACGTTGTCACGAATAAAAGCACGATCAATGGCAAATGAAAATGCTTGCCGCAGCAATTTCTGTTGTCCAAGCGGAGTCTTTGCTCTGTCACCATTTGCGATATTGATTGTCAACGCAATATAAGCTTCGCTCGCTATTCTGTTCGTTTCTAATCTCGATGCCGCTTTTGCTTTGGCAAAATCGCTTGAAGAAAGCCGGTCAACCATATCGACAATTCCGGCACGCAAATTCGAAAACCGCACGGATGGATCTTCAATCGACAAAAAAGTGAGACGGTCAAGTTTGATTTGTTGGCTGTTCCAATAGCGATCGAATCTTTCCAAAACAATTCTGTCATGTGGAACGCGCTCGACAAAACGGAACGGCCCCGCACAAATGGGCTTCAACCCGAAATCTGTGCCCATTTCACGCGCTGCTTTGGGCGATACCATGACGCCCGCGCGATCTGCGAGTTGCGATAAAAGTGCAGCATCGGGATATTTTAATTTGATTGTCAATTCAAAGGGGCCTGTTGCATCGAGGGACGCAACAGAATCAAGTTCGTTTTCCCGAACGGATTGCGAAAAACTGATTGCACGTTTTAAAGAATAGACTGCTGCATCAGCATTAAACGGAGTGCCATCGTGAAAGACGACATCCCTGCGTAAACTCATTTTCAAAATTTTGCCGTCTTCAGAAAAATCCCAACTTTGGGCAAGTTGGGGGACAAAACCGGCATCGGGAGAAATATCAACAAGTTTATCGCATATGGCCGTATAGACAAGTCGTGCCGAAAACGTTTTCGATAAAGCCGGATCCAAGCTATCAGGATCATCTTGTAGCGCAATTTTGAGTTCTGAAGCTGATAATGAGAAAACAGGTGAAACAAATAAACAGAAGAAAAACAAGCACGTCAACACTCCCCTCATCGCTGTGCTCATTGTTGAGCTTGTCAACGAGGCGGGTTCTCCGGATATTTCAGAAAAATCTTTAGAGTGACTCACTTTGATCTCTATCCAAGTTTATGTTTCAAAAAACCTCGAACTCTGAACCTTGTTCAAAACAAGTTATAATTTTCATCTATCATGGCGCAATCAATGTAACATAACGCATTTGTCATTGAATGCTATAATTGCAGCGGAAGTCCATAATCAGAAAATTATTATAAAATTTGTCTAATTCAACTCGTTGTTGATTATTATTTGTTATTTTGTATCAAAAATTAAGTTTATTATATGACTTATATTAAAATATTTTTTGTTAATTAAATAAAAGAATAATTTAATTTTTTTTAAAAATTATAAATAATTACATATTTTAAATGAATTTGTGTTTATAATTTTATGTTTTCTATATTCTATATTTTTCTATATTAATCAAACATGATTTTTTAATAATCATATTATAATTTTATATGAAATGAAGCAGCATATCCCGACTACGAAAGCTCAATACAGCTTGTTCCTTGAATGGGACAAATCATGCCGAAAAAAAAGAAATTATCCATCAAGTTTCCACTGTTTTTTGGAGTTACAAGAATAAAAGTGACAGTTCACCAAACAGTGCTTGACTTTCGTTCAAAACATAACAATTGAAACATCTGCGTAGGGAAACGCTCCCCCCACAAATGATCTGCCGGGATGTCAAACCTGCCCGACAGGTTCAATGCCCATCAAGAACTGTTCTTAAGGAGCTCCATCATGACTGAAAACCAGACTTCAGCATTTGATGTCAAAACGCTGTCTGCTGAGGCGCTTGCCGAGCGCTTGAGCCGTCTGCATTTTGCCGACGCTGTCGATGTCATTAATGATCTCGACATTGTCGAACGGGTGAATGTGTTCAAATTTTTGCCGATAGAATATGCTATCGAGCTCTTCGACAAGCCGGAACTTGACGAGCCGGGACAAATTCTTGAAATGCTTCCCACCGAGCGTTCTGTCACAATTCTTGACGGAATGTCTGCCGACCAGGCAGCCGATGTATTTCAGGAAATGGAAGAGGCGACCCGTGCCAAACTTTACCCGCTCCTGAAGCCATTGACCCGTGCCGAGATGAAAAAGCTGTCAAGTTATCCTGATGGCAGCGCCGGCGCGTTGATGACCACAGAATTTATTGCCGTTCCTTCCACGTGGTCGGTTCGTCAAACGCTTGATCATATCCGCGACGTCGAGCGTACACGCGAGACAGTTTACGCAAGTTATGTCATTGATCCGGAAACCAGCGTTCTGATCAAAGCAGTTTCACTCAGGAATCTTATTCTGGCAAATCCTGATGACACGATTCTTAATGCCGCCACCAATGGTGAGCCGATCAAAATTGGTCCTTTAACCGATCAGGAAGAAGTTGCACGCCTGTTCCGGCGTCACGATTTGCTCTCTGTTCCGGTTGTGGACGAGACAGACCACGTCATCGGCATTGTAACAGTCGATGACGTGCTTGATGCCATGACCGAAGAAATGAGTGAAGATGCTTATAAATTCGGTGGTATGGAAGCGCTCGACAAGCCCTATATGGATATCGGTTTTTTCGATATGATGAAAAAGCGTGGTGGCTGGCTTGCCGTTCTGTTTCTGGGCGAAATGTTGACCGCCAGTGCCATGCAGCATTTTGAGGTCGAACTTGAAAAAGCGATCGTCCTTACCCTCTTCATTCCGCTTATCATGAGTTCCGGTGGTAATTCTGGTTCTCAGGCAACATCGCTTATCATTCGTGCACTTGCCTTAAGAGAGCTTGAACTTAGAGATTGGTGGAAAGTTGCTTTAAGGGAAATACCGGCTGGCGTGTCTTTGGGAGCCATGCTCGGATTGATTGGCGTTATACGCATTATCGTGTGGCAAAAAACCGGCATCTATGATTATGGCGAGCATTGGGTGCTGGTGGCAATAACGGTGGGGGCTGCCCTGATCGGCATTGTTATGTTCGGCTGTCTCACAGGTTCGATGCTTCCATTTCTCTTGAACCGTCTGGGATTTGACCCTGCAAGTGCTTCGGCACCTTTTGTCGCAACACTGGTCGACGTAAC
>CAMLLT010000111.1 GCA_946480935.1 uncultured Bartonella sp.
CTGTTCATTTCCAATTCCAAAGCTTCCATGACCTCGACCATTGGCTGCGATTTTGCATCCGAAAGTTGAGCCTTCGGGGCGGCCTGCGGAATTGCATTACTGTCTAGCTTGCGTGCAGGGCCTGAAATCTGATTTCCCTGCCCGTCTGTATCGGCACCTTCGACGCTTGCCCGGTCGATACCGGTTGCGACAACCGAAACACGTATCACGCCTTCAAGCGATTCGTCGTCAATTGCACCGAAAATAACATTTGCATCGGCATCGACTTCCTCACGGATACGATTGGCCGCTTCATCAACCTCGAACAAAGTGAGGTCACGTCCACCGGTGATCGAAATCAACAAGCCGCGAGCACCACGCATTGATGTCTCGTCAAGTAGCGGATTGGCAATTGCTGCTTCTGCTGCTGCAAGAGCACGGTTTTCACCGGAAGCTTCACCGGTTCCCATCATTGCGCGGCCCATTTCATGCATCACCGAACGCACATCGGCGAAATCGAGATTGATAAGGCCTTCCTTAATCATCAGATCGGTAATCGAGGCAACACCCGAATAAAGCACCTGATCGGCCATCATGAACGCATCGGCAAAAGTGGTTTGTTCATTGGCAATGCGGAACAGATTCTGGTTAGGAATAACAATCAGCGTGTCAACGCATTTTTGCAATTCTTCAATACCGGCTTCCGCTGTTTTCATACGGCGCGCACCCTCGAAATGGAAGGGCTTGGTAACAACGCCGACAGTCAAAATGCCTTTTTCTCTGGCTGCACGGGCAACCACCGGCGCAGCACCGGTACCGGTACCGCCCCCCATACCACAGGTAATGAAAACCATGTGGGAATTACCGAGATGGTCGACAATTTCATCAAGGCATTCTTCTGCCGCAGCTTGCCCGACTTCAGGAAGCGCACCGGCACCAAGACCTTCGGTCACGGCCGCACCAAGCTGGATAACACGATCTGCCTTCGACATGGTCAATGCTTGGGCATCCGTATTCGCGACAACAAAATCAACGCCTTGTAAGCCGGCATTGATCATATTATTGACGGCATTACCGCCGCCGCCACCCACACCGAAAACAGTGATACGTGGCTTCAATTCTGTAATATCTGGCCCGTGCAGATTGATTGTCATTGTCTTTTCCTTCTCAATAAGTACACCGCAAAGCCCTTAGCGGTAGAATTAGAAATATCACTCAACAACTCAAAAACTCTCGCGCAGCCATTGGCCTACGCGTTGAAAGCGTCCTCCTGTGCCAGTCTTGAGTTGACCGATCGTATGGACGATTTTCTCTTCAAAACTTGCTGTCTGCGGATAGATCATCAAACCGACAACTGCAGAGAACGCTGCTCCTTTAGCCAGAGTTGGCAACCCCGAAACTCCAAGCGGACGGCCGACCCTTACATTACGTCCCAATATCTTACGCGCCGTTTCCGGCAAACCTGTTAACTGGCTCCCCCCACCCGTCAACACAATACGTTTTCCGATAACATGGCCAAATCCGGAACGATTGAGCCTGTCACGTACCATCTCAAGAATTTCTTCCACACGTGCCTGAATAATGCGTGTCAAAACAGCACGTGGATATTGCATTTCGCTTCGCTCGTCTGCGATCGGTGAAATGCTGATCATATGTCTATCATCCACGCCGCCAGGAAGTGTCGACCCATGCATAACTTTCAGTCTTTCGGCATCTTCCAGAGGCATAGAAAAGCCCCGAGCAATATCGAGCGTTACATGGTTTCCACCAACAGGAATAGCATCGGCATGAACAAAATGATTGTCAGAAAAAACCGAAAATGTAGTTGTGCCACCACCTATATCGATACAAGCAGCTCCTAAGCGGGCCTCATCATCGACAAGCACTGCAAGCCCGCTCGCAAATGGTGTTGCAACCATTGCTTCAACACTGATGTGAGCGCGATTGATACAGGCTTCAAGATTCCGCAATGGTACAGTTTCTGCCGTGAGAACATGAACATCTACACCGAGCAGATTGCCTGTCATACCTATCGGATCCGAAATCCCTTTTTCACTATCAAGTGAATAGCTGAGCGGAACCGAATGGACAATATGACGATCAAGCGCAAAAGCTTTTCTTGAAGCACTGGCAAGAACCGAGCGCACATCACGCAAAGAAACTTCATGCCCACGCACATCATATTCGCCATGAACGACAACGCTTCTCAAGCGGGCAGACGAAAAATTGACGATCAATGAATCGACAATCAAACCTGCCATTTTTTCTGCTGCATCGACTGCAAGGCGAACAGATTGTTCTGCTGCTGCCATATCCATAACAACGCCGGATTTGATCCCGCGGGAACGTTGCACACCAAAGCCCAATATTTCAATATGATGCGTACGACCGGGCAGATATTGCATATGATCAAAAGGACGCAAACGCGCAATGACACAAACGACCTTGCTTGACCCCATGTCAAGCACTGTCAACAGCCGAGTCTTACGCAATCCGTTATGTCCTGAACCTAGCAGATTCATGCGTGACCTGCCTTCCGAGCTTTCAACTGACGCTCTTCTTCTTTAACAACGTTATTACGCCGCTCCAACGCTTCATCCGACAATGCGACAGTAATACGATCAGGAAGTCGTAAATCAACACTCAAAACATCGCGCGTAAAAAGTCCTTGCTCTTTATCGGCCTTGACCGCGTCTGCAAGTCTCGCCATAGCATCAGCTTCCGGCAATTTGATACGAACACCATTATCAAGCAAAACATCCCAACGCCGGTCACCCACGCGTACATAAGCCCGCACATGTTCTTGAATTTCCGGAAAAGCGGCGACTTCATGCACAAAATCGGATGCCTTCTTTTCAGCACCTATGCCGACAACAAGTGGCAAATCGCCTGCAAGACCCGGTTTGAACGGCACGATCACCCGCCCTGCGTCATCAATAATATCAAGGTTATCGCCGTGCTGCCAAACCGCATAAGGCTGCCGTTCGACAAGCGAAATACGAACACGATCCGGATAGATCTTTTGAACGTCAACCGACTGCACCCACGGCAGTTGTTCCAGCACCTCACGCGCCTTGACCGCATCAAAACCGATCATCGACGTTTCACCATCAAGACCGAGAGCCGAAAGAACATCAAGCTCCGACATGCGGTTATTACCGGCAATTTCAACATCTTCAACTGCAAAACCGAATGTCGATGTTGTGGCTTTTACCACTTCGTCGGTGTGACCACCCGCCGAAATACCATAGCAAGTCGTGGCACCAAAAAAGAGAACAACTGCAAACGCACCAAAGTGACGCGGCAGCTCGATATCAGCCTGGACAATTTGAGAGACAGTACGCCGCAACCGCCTGTAAAGGCGGGGCAATATCGACATCACAAGTGTCGAAAAACCGTCCTCTTGTTGACCGTTCAACGCATACACGACGCGTCCTCCAACATCCACTTCACAAGATCGCCAAACGAGCGACCCGCCACTTTCGCCATATCCGGTACAAGAGAGGTGGGCGTCATACCCGGTTGTGTATTGATTTCCAACCAGACCAACTCACCTTTCTCCTCGTCAAAACGAAAATCCGAGCGACTAACACCCCTGCACCCAAGTGCCTGATGTGCTGCCACAGACATCCTTTGCACATTTTGGTAAATATTTGGTGAAAGTGGCGCAGGACAAACGTGTTTTGATCCTCCCGGCTTATATTTTGATTGAAAATCGTAAAATTGGAATTCTTTGTCCGGTACAATTTCGCAAACTTCCAACGCTTCTCCACCCAGAACAGCGCAAGTCAGTTCCCTTCCCGCAACATATTTTTCTACAATGACATCATCCCCGTAATGCCATGCAGGACCGGTTATTTCCACCGGCGGCGTATTCTGCCCTGCTTTGACAATAACAACACCGAAACTCGACCCCTCATAAACCGGTTTAATAACATAAGGAGGCTCGATCGGATGAGTTTTTCCTATCTCGAAACGGTTCATCACGCGCGAAGGCGCAACCGTTACACCATTTGCTGCTGCAACGATTTTTGCCCGCCCTTTATCCATAGCAAGAGCGGAAGCCAAAACACCGGAATGGGTATAAGGAATTTGCAAGAATTCCAATATGCCCTGAATACGACCGTCTTCGCCAAAAATACCATGCAATGCATTGAAAGCCACATCTGGCTTTATTTCCGACAGTCTGGACGCAACATCGCGCCCGACATCAACTTTTGTGACTTTATAACCGAGATTTTCAATGGCCTCTGCACATGCCGTTCCCGAAGACAGACTTATCGGGCGTTCGGAAGAAAAACCACCCATCAATACGGCAACATGCTTTTTCGCCATCACGAAAAATTCCCTCAAAAACCACTAAATATAGACCCCATCTACACAACCGATACTATCGGTCGTCTAAAAATCCAAATCATCCTTGCGAATCAATGGACTAGAATTAACTATAATGAATCAGAATCGTCCCATTCTGACAACCCCCGCATCATGCAAGATGCTGATTCGAAAGGCGAAATTCCATTCATCTCTTTGAAATGACTCATAGATTTTTTTCAGTTTTTTTTCATTATCTGTCATTTTATCCGTGAGCATAATCCGTTCTTTCGAAAAGCGGCAATTGCAAGTTTACCACCAAGCGGTTTCGCTAATTCTTACCTTACAATTTGAAAAACAAACAAAAATACACGATACACTGTTCGACTTTTAACGGCTTTGAAGAAAGCTCCGGTCAAAATCCCAAGTTTTATGCAAACAACACAATCAATAAAACTGATAACGACCTCTATAACCCGACAAATTCTTGTTATAGGAATATAACAATTTCCGGAAATTATCTGTAAATTTTCTCATTGTTAAAAGAATAGGACAACGCACAAATTTTACTAGATCATAAGCCGGCTAATTTTTTTAATTTATAACAGCTTAATTATACGCAAGATCAGAAATAATCAAATTCATTTTTATTACTGTTTTTATTTTTTAGGTTTTTAAAATCACAAAATTGCAAGGCTTTAAAAATAAGCCTGAATTGAACAGTCGCAAACATTTGTTTGCGCCACTTTATTTTTTGCCCGTTTCAACGAGGAGCTATAAAAGGTTCTACAATTCTACCGGTTAAGAATTGGCCTATGCGTTTAATTTCCCAATGAAGCACAATTCCGGTTTTTTCAAACACACGTTTTCTCACCGTTTCGCCTAGAAGCTCGAGATCATAGGCCGTTGCATTGCCTTTATTGATCATGAAGTTACAATGCATGGTGCTCATCTCGGCACCACCTATTGTCAATCCGCGGCAGCCGGCTTCATCAATGACTTTCCAAGCCGATGTGCCTTCCGGATTGCGGAAAGTCGAGCCGCCGGTTTTTTCGCGGATGGGCTGAACTTCTTCGCGGTGGCGAATGGCCTCGTCCATAGCTTTCTTGATGTCTTCCTTGTTACCTTTTTGCCCTTCAAGCAAAGCACCGACAAAAATCAAATCATCATCAACCTTTGACTGACGATAGGAATAATGCATATCCGTAAGATTGAGGATGTGGCGTTTTCCTTCGCGATCAAGCGCATAGACTTCAACAACATGTTGCGCTGTCTCGCCGCCATTGGCGCCGCCATTCATCTTCAATGCCCCGCCGAGACCTCCCGGTATTCCGCAATAAAAATGAAAACCTGAAATCCCCGCTTCGAGCGCAACAGATGCAAGCCTTTTATCGGTCGTTGCAGCACCGGCAAAAATACGCGTCTGCGAGACTTGCTGGGTTTCACCGAACCCTTTGGCCGAAAGGCGGATTGTCACACCGGCAATCCCGCCATCACGTATCAGCAAATTGGAGCCGATACCGACAATTGTTATCGGTATATCACGCGGCAATTTTTTTAAAAAAGCCGCAAGATCGGCTTCATCTGCCGGTTGATAGAAGAGCTCGGCAAGGCCACCGGCGCGAAACCACGTGACTTTGCTCATATCCACATTCGGGTGGATTCGTCCTCTTATGCCTTCAAGAGAAGGTTGCAACCGCTTTAAAAGTGCTTCGCCATCTATCATCTGACCAAAACTTATTTTTTATCGAGATCTGCCAATTCATTCGGTAGAGCATAAGCCCATTGGGTAATATTGCCAGCCCCTAAAAATACAACATAATCACCGGGCTTTGCTATTTTTCTGACAATCGGGGCGATTTCCTTCGGGTCAGCAATATAGCGCGCATCACGGTGACCAGCGGTTTTGATCCGGTCAACCAGAGCTTTCGAGTTGACACCTTCAATCGGGTCTTCTCCGGCCGGATAAACCGGAGCGACGAGAATTGTGTCGGCATCATTGAAACAGGTGGCAAATTCGTCAAAAAGGTTATGAAGGCGCGTATAGCGATGTGGCTGGGCAATAGCAATGACACGCCCTTTTACACTTTCACGGGCAGCTTTGAGTACAGCTTTGATTTCAACCGGATGGTGTCCATAGTCATCGAAAATTTCCACGCCGTTCCAGCTACCGGTATGGGTAAAGCGGCGTTTGACACCGCCAAATCCCGCCAAGCCTTTGATAATCGCATCATCGGAAACGCCAAGTTCATGGGCAACAGCAATGGCTGCTGTCGCATTCAGCACATTATGACGACCAGGCATTGGCAAAACCAGATTTTTCATCTCGATAACCGCGCCGGTTTTACGCGAGCGTATCACGACATCGAAATGCGATTTTGGGCCTTCCATATGGTGGTTCAGAAAGCGCACATCTGCCTGCGGGTTGGAGCCGTAAGTAATAACGCGTCGATCATCAATGCGGCTCACCAATGCTTGCACTTCCGGATGATCGAGACACATGACCCCAAAACCGTAGAAAGGAACATTCTCGACAAATTGCAAATAAGCTTCACGTTCAGCCTCGAAAGTACCATAATGATCAAGATGTTCAGGATCAATATTGGTAACGACAGCGACATCGGCAGGCAGTTTTAAAAATGTACCGTCGCTTTCGTCGGCTTCAACCACCATCCAGTCACCTTCACCCATACGGGCATTGGTACCATAAGCGTTGACAATACCACCATTAATAACCGTCGGGTCAAGATTACCGGCTTCCAAAAGCGTGCCAATGAGTGAAGTGGTTGTGGTTTTTCCGTGCGTACCGCCAATCGCGACAGCCTGTTTGAAGCGCATCAATTCGGCAAGCATTTCAGCCCGTCTTACAATTGGTAAATGACGTTCTTTGGCTGCAATATATTCAGGATTATTTTTATGAATAGCCGTTGAAACAACGACAACTTCCGCCTGCCCCAGATTATCGGCACTGTGGCCGACATGAATTTTTATTCCGTGGGAGCGCAAACGCTCTACATTGGCATTGTCCGCCTGATCGGAACCTTGAACTTTATAGCCCAGATTATGGAGCACTTCGGCAATACCGCTCATGCCTATACCCCCAATTCCCACAAAGTGGATAAGGCCAATACTCAAGGGCATTTTCATGAAGTTTCTCCTTCTTTAAATTCTTTTACTGTTTTGCCCGCAACCAATGC
>CAMLLT010000112.1 GCA_946480935.1 uncultured Bartonella sp.
ATGTCAAAGGCATTGCGGGAAACAAAATGGCGGATACGTTCCATTGCTTGCGCCGGACAAATGAGGCCACCCGTGCAGCGACGAACGGCTTCCCCCTCTTCCCGCACTGCATGGCTTCCACAAGCCGGACAAATATGCGGAAAAACAAATGGTTCGGCCGTCTTCGGACGGCGCTCCTCGACAATGTCGACAATTTGCGGAATAACGTCACCGGCGCGTTGGATGACAACCGTGTCGCCGACACGAATATCCTTTCCGTCACGAATAGTTTCCCCCTTATTGCCGATGCCCTTGATATAGTCTTCATTATGAAGTGTGGCATTGGTAATGACCACACCGCCAACCGTAATCGGTTCAAGGCGGGCAACCGGTGTCAAAGCACCTGTGCGCCCCACCTGAATATCGATTGCTCTTAGAATGGTCATAGCGCGTTCGGCCGGAAATTTATGGGCAATTGCCCATCTTGGAGAACGCGAGATAAAGCCGAGACGCTGCTGGAGTGCAAGGTCATTAACCTTATAGACAACACCATCAATATCATAATCAAGATCGGCGCGTTGTTCTTCGATTGCATGAAAATGTTTCAGCAAGCCGTCTGCCGAATGAAAGAGTTTCGTTAAAGGATTGACCGTAAAACCGTAGGAGCGGAAAACATCCATCATACCCAATTGCGTATCGGCCGGCATGTGGCTGACCTCGCCCCAGGCATAGGCAAAATATTTGAGCTTACGGCGCGCGGTAATGCTGGCATCAAGTTGACGGAGCGACCCGGCAGCAGCATTTCTGGGATTGGCAAAAACCTGCTTGTGTTCAGCTTCATGGCGCTCGTTCAGTGCCTGAAAATCGGCATGAGCCATATAACACTCGCCCCGCACCTCGATAAGATCGGGGTAACTGCCTTTCAAAACATGTGGAATATCGGAAATTGTCAACGCATTGGCGGTAACATTTTCACCCACCGTTCCGTCACCGCGGGTTGCTGCCGTAACGAGTTTTCCGTTTTCATACCGTAAAGACAGTGACAAGCCGTCAATTTTCGGCTCGGCGGTAATATCAAGCTCGTCATTATCTTTGAGGCGCAAAAAACGCCGGATACGGTCAACAAAATCGTAAACATCCTGATCGGAAAAAGCATTATCAAGCGAAAGCATCGGGATGCGATGACGCACTTTTTCAAATTTTTCGGAAACCGTGGCGCCGACTTTGCGTGACGGCGAATCCGGCCTGATCAATTCAGGAAAACGCTGTTCAATGGCATTGTTTCGCCGCCTCAACGCATCATATTCGCCATCCGATATTTCCGGCTGATCTTTGGTATTGTACAAATAGTCATGGTGGGCAATTTCTTTTGCCAGCCGTTCCAATTCCTGTTTTGCCTGTTCGGCGGTGAGATCATCAACTGAAATATCTTGCATCATCGGTTTCCAGAATTCTTAAAAATGAGCCTGACAATATGATCGCTATTCGTTTTCTATTCCATGAAAACAAAGATTGAATATGGCTCATTTTTAATAAGTGACCATATGTTTAGCTGATAAAACGTGAAAGAACCACAGCCAAGCGCGGGTCCGACACTTTTATTTTATAATTCACAACTCTGCTTCACGTTTTCTACACAATAGCAATTTTCCGATTTATTTCACTTCAACCCGATTGCGTGAATAAGCCGCTTTGTTGTTTAAAACAAATGCAGGGCATAAAATTGCCTCCGGAAAACAGATCAATTTTTTATCCATATATCCGGAATTGAAGTGTTTCATTAAACCACGCGTCCCACAAAAGTGATTATTCTTAACAAGGGCGAATATTGTCGAATAATCAACAGAGAACCCATCTTTTGAATGACATTACTGTTTTCACCGGTTCTTTATAAGGACACACAATCTCGTCGATTGATATTCCGGCTTTCTGACCCGATTGCTCCAACTTCCTGTTTAAAAGGATATAGCCACTTGATTGCGACTAATTGAACGGTTTTTCGAAAAACAGTTTTCAAGATTTTCCAGGCTTTTTGAGCGGCTACTTTTAAATCCGGTTTCCACTATTTTGCGTTAAGCAGCTTTAATGCCGCAGCACGAGCCTCATCGGTAATATGTTCGCCTGCAAGCATACGTGCAATTTCTTCGGCGCGTTCATTGATATCAAGTTTATGCACACGCGTGATCAGGCGGTCACCATCCTTGTGTTCCGATTTGGAAATCAGGAAATGACTGTCGGCACGGGCGGCCACTTGTGGTGCGTGGGTTACAGAAAGCACCTGAACACCTTTGGCAAGCCTTGACAATCTTTGCCCGATAGCGTCGGCAACTGCACCGCCAACACCCGTATCAATTTCATCAAAAACCAATGTCGGAGCAGAACCACGATCGGCCAGCGCCACTTTCAAAGCCAGAAGAAAACGCGATAATTCGCCGCCCGAAGCCACCTTCATCATCGGGCCGGCACGTGTTCCGGGATTGGTGCGCACCCAATATTCAACCCTGTCTATTCCTTCCGGCGTACGTTCTTCTTTGTTGCTTTCGATATTGACGATAAATTCCGCCCGTTCAAGTTTCAGGGCTGGCAATTCGGCCATGACCGCTTTTGTCAATTCTTCTGCCCGTTCATGCCGTTTTTGCGAAAGTTGTCCGGCCGCCTTGTCATAATCGGCAAGGGCAGCAGCAACTTCTTTTTCAAGCTTGCCGACGGTTTCCTCGCTCTCGTCAAGATTTTTCAAATCCTGATCCATTTTGTCGCGCAACTCCGATAGGTTGTCAGCGGGAACATTATATTTCCGTGCGGCAGCTCGCAAAGCAAACAATCGTTCTTCGACATTGCTTAATTCTTGTGGGTCAAAATCGAGCGCACGCATGGCCGCATCAACGCTATCTTGTGCAAGGCCCAAAGCTTCAAGCGCATTATCGATTGAATCGACAATCGGTTTGACAAGCTCTTCCGCTTCCGGAATTTTCCTTTCAAGACGCCGGACGAGATTTGCCAAAACCGGAACCGGCGATTGCGCACCGTTCAACATATCTCCGGCTTCATTTATGTCGCCTGCAATTTTTTCGGCTTTCATCATATCGGTACGCCGGATTGCCAAGCTTTCTTCTTCCCCTGCCTCGGGGTTTAACTTATCCAGCTCTTCGACAGACGAACGCAAATAATCCGCCTCGCGCAAAGATTCTGCAACTTTTTCGCGATGTTTCTTCAAAGTTGTTTCGAGATTATGCCAATGGCGATAACGCTCGCTCACTGCCTTAAGATCTTCATCCACACGTCCATAGGCATCAAGAAGATCGCGATGGGAGGCAATATCGACAAGTGCCCGATCGGCATGTTGTCCATGGATTTCAACAAGCTCGTGACCGACATCGCGCATCAAAGCGACGCTTGCCGCCTGATCATTAATGAAGACTCGCGAACGCCCGTCCGAAGACTGGATGCGACGAAGAATAATATCGCCTTCATCATCAAGGCCATTTTCTTTAATAAGTTTTCTGGCTGGATGGTCGATCGGCACATCAAAAACGGCCGTCACCTGCCCGCTTTCGGCACCATGACGCACGAGGGAGGCATCACCACGCCCCCCGAGCGCCAAAGACAAAGAGTCAAGCAGAATAGACTTGCCAGCACCGGTTTCACCGGTAAGCACCGACAGGCCCGCGTCAAAGTTGATATCGAGCCTTTCGATCAGAACTATGTCGCGGATCGAAAGCTGTACAAGCATCTATGATCAGGAACCTTTTTTCAGCCCGGTTTTATTCAAAGCGCGGGATATCCACGAGCCTTTGTTTTCTTGAGGATTGACACCACCTTTTTGCAGCAGGTTGAAAGCGTCCTTATACCATTTGCTTTCCGGATAGTTTTGTCCAAGAACCGCAGCAGCCGTTTGCGCTTCCGAGGTCAACCCCAAAGCATAGTTTGCTTCCGTCAAACGGTAGAGTGCTTCCTCGATCTGATTGGTATTGGAATATTCTTCAACCACAGTACGATAACGCTTGATAGCCGAAAGATATTGTTTACGTTCCTGATAATAGCGGCCGATCTGCATTTCTTTACCGGCAAGCTGTTCACGCCCGAAACGTATCTTGGTTTTGGCATCATCGACATATTCCGAATTAGGATAGCGGTCGACAACTTCCTGCATGGCTGCAATAGCGCGTTTTGTGTCTTTCTGATCGCGCGTAATATCGGGAATCTGCCGGAAATATGACAGACCGATAATGTAATAAGCGTAAGCGGCCTCGTTGGATGTCGGATAAAGAGCAATATAACGCTTGGCCATATTGACCGCTTCGTCGTAATTGCCTTTGCGATAATTGGTGAAAGCACCCATGACAAGTGCTTTACGTGCCCATTCAGTGTAAGGATGCTGACGATCAACCGCCTCGAATTTTTTTGCAGCTTCCGTCAAACGGCCGGCATCCAGATTAGCCAAAGCCTGATTATAAAGAACATCCGGCGGATCGATTTTGTCGACATAAGATGTCAAATCGACATCCTTATCTTTTTTCGAACAACCGGCTGTCAGGCATATGCTGCCAAGCATCAGCCCGATAATGACTTTATGCAAGATAGTGGATTTGTTTGCTCCAGCATCCATAAAACACGAATTCAACTTCGTCATGCTCTCTCCGGCCTTCCGGCATATCCTGTTTATCGAAACCCTAACGACATCACCCAGCACTTGATTGAGACCGAATAGAAGTCATGGGAGGTTGTTATCGGCATTATCGCCCTATAACATTAATATTGAATTAGCCGATTTTTACTCTATCGGTCAATCATTCCTTATAGACTGAATTATGACAAATCCCTAAAAAGAACAGTTATTACAATCGAATTCATTAAAATTCTTTTGTATCAAATGCAGTTTTGTCTGCCATTAGTGCTTTTACAAGCCTTGCATTCAAGGCATGTCCACCACGGAATGACCTGAAAAGGCCGATCACGGGCAAACCGGTCATTGCCGTATCACCGATCGCATCCAATAATTTATGGCGGACAAATTCATTTTCATAATAGAGTCCATCCGGATTGACGACATTGTCATCAAAACCGATCACAATCGAATTTTCCAACGACGAGCCAAGAGCCATGCCGGCAGCCCAGAGTGTTTCAACATCTTTCAGAAAGCCGAAGGTACGCGCTCTCGAAATTTCTTTTTTGAATCCTTCAGGTTCACAATCGAAAACAATCGAGCTTTTGCCAATGATCGGGCTTGAAAATTCTATCGAAACGTCAAATCGTCTGCCATCAAACGGCTCGAACTCGACAAAACCGTTTGCCGATTCGACCCTGACGGTTTTCTTGATGAGCATGAATTTGCGTTTAACTTTCTGATTTACAATTCCTGCTTTATCGAACGCCTCGCAATATGTCCATGAACCGCCATCAAGTATTGGTAACTCGTTGTTTGAAACTTCAATGACAAGGTTATCAAGATTATAGGCGTTAATTGCAGCCATCAAATGTTCAATTGTCTCGACACGGACTGCTCCCGTACCCAAAGTTGTTGAAAGGTCGGTTTTACCTGTTTCTTCGGAAACAGCACGGAAGCGCTTTTTTTCACCCGATGGCAAAACTCTTACAAATACGATTCCCGTTCCTGCTTCGGCGGGATTGATCGTGAGGGTTGAAGGAAGACCACTGTGAACACCATACCCGCTTAATGTGACCGCTTTTGCCAATGTTGATTGGAAATGATGGTCAAGACCGGACTTCGTATGTTTACCAACCATAGTTGAAAGAATTCCTCTTCCTCGATTTTTAAAAACTTTTCTTCACATAGCACTAATAACGATAATCTTCGATAACGAATTTTATCAATTTCCTTGAAGCAAACCGACATTGCTCGTGATTTCCAACTTTGACGGTTAATTTACGAAATGTCATACACGATTTTCTTCTTTTTCACATCATAACGGGCTCCCTGTTTCCTCTTTGATCAAGTTTTGCTTGTCATTACCTCCTGCCCGAAAACGTCTCAGGAATTTGTTTCCCGTTCAATATTGTTCATTACCAAATCGTTCATTGCCAACATTTTCAGCAAAATTGTTTCGCCGCGCTGCTATCTCGCTGTTCATAGATTTCGCATGATGCCAAGATTTTAGTGCTCGCGTTTTTCAAACCGACACGCGGTATTGGTAGTAGGCTGAAAAACCCTGTTCAATCTTTTTTAGCAAAAGGCGCCTTGAACATTGTTTCTCACTAAAGCAAAAACCGCTCTTTCACGACACTTTGCTTCATAAAACAGATCAGGAAAATGACAAAACAGACAAAAAAATGCAGTCTTCGTTTCAAGTTTTGCTGCGGACTACAACGGGAATAGCATTTGTTTTTGCCATATTTAGCGCCAATTTCAGAGTTTTTTCAGCACCGGTCGCCCAATTTTCTTCGAAAGCAAATTGCACAAACTTCTTTAACGCCGATTGCTCACTCCCCTTGAGCACCAATTAGCCAGCCTTTGTTGATAGTTTTTTTCATGTTAGCAGACAAAAATAACATGCTTCGTTACATCTCTTTTAACGTTTTCCTCTTTGCAAAGCCGGATTGAAGGTGCGTGTGAAGAATGAGCAAACTACATATACAAAAAAACCGCTGTTTTAAAAAACAGCGGCAGTTTTGAGAAGGTCTTTGGGCTTTTATAGTGTCGGCCTTTAGAACAGGGGCCGACTTATTGTTACCTTCGGATTCAGTTTGCCTGACGGCGCAGGAAAGCTGGAATCTCCAACTGATCTTCTTCGTTGACCGGTTGGCGTTGTTGTGGTTGCTGACGTGATTGGGTTTCAGCAGACGGTTGCCGCCGAGGTGCATAAACCGCAGCATCTGATGACAGTTGACGGCGTGGTTCCTGAGTTGGCAGAACCGGTTCACGATTTTGTTTATGAGCAGGCTCTAACTGGGCAGTCGGCTCCTCATCACGGTGAATCAAACTCTGCGTCAATTTCTGCCAAAGACTGCGTGGTCCCTGCTGAGCTTGTTGATGATGCGCCGCAGCATTGGCCTTTTCACGTGCAACAGACGGAAAATCGCGCAATTCAGGCATTCTGACCGGTGCCGGACGTTGTTGCTGTGCAGTCTGTTTTTCACGCATTGCTGGTACTTCGGTCATTTCGTCAAGTACGCGGGCTGTTGCTTCCATATTCACTGGAGCTTGCTGCTGCGGTTGAGATACACGTGACGTTTGCATACGTGGTGTTTGCGGCATTTGCTGAGCCTGTGCGTGAACCGTCGGCGAAGCCTGAATTTGCGGATTTGCGCGTTGCGGAATAACACCTGCGTTCGAGGAAGGAACTTTAAAAATTTCGCTCTGAGGACGGAAGGGTTCCTCGACAGGCCTGTTCATTTCCAATTCCAAAGCTTCCATGACCTCGACCATTGGCTGCGATTTTG
>CAMLLT010000113.1 GCA_946480935.1 uncultured Bartonella sp.
TCACCGACAGCCTTGATTTTCATATCGATCAATGAATGGCGGGAAAGTTGTTCCAACATATGATTGAAAAACCCTACACCGGTATCAATCTCGAATGTTCCTGTTCCGTCGAGGTCGACCGAAACCGAAATATCTGTCTCGTTGGTTTTGCGTTTTATCATTGCTGAGCGCGTCATTTTGTTCCCGTTCCACGAAGCTTGAAAGAAGCCCCATTTGTTGTCATTTTCAAAACCTGACGATGAGCACAAGGCTTAACGAAGCAGTGTTATTTATAAGCTTTGCCAGCGTCACTTTTGAAGTAAAATATGTTAAATCATTCGTGCAAAATATCCAATTGCTTTCACGTTTTTTTCATTGGCGAACCGCTTTGTGACTTCAAACGGTTTTTACTGTCTCACCGATTTGCCAGTGAACCCATTCTTTTTCAATTTCCTCTTTATCATGACCGGCTGAAAGGAGGGCCCATAATAACAGCCGCGCTTTTAAGGGCGAAAGCCACCCGCCCATCAGCACGCCGCCTCTTATCAGATCAATTTCCGAGCCTTTATAACCATAGGTTCTTTCACTCGTTGGCCCGCTATAGGCCCGTGTTGCCACAATAACCGGCAGAGTGCCCGCATAATTTTTAATAATGTCGGCTTCCTCGAAACTGACATGGCCTGATCCCGAGCCGGCAACCACAACGCCCTGATAAATGCCGCTTGAAAATACGAGTTCAAGATGATCTCCGCCTGAAGAAAGACAGGCTTCGACAAGGGCAACTTTTTTATCAAGCGTTTTCGGCCGGCTTAGCGGTTTTGGTCGTCTATCGATAGAGTGGAAGAATACTGGTTTTGCCTCGACAATCACGCCAAGCGGGCCGACTAAACCTGATTTGAAAGTTTCAACTTTAAGCGAATGACTTTTTCTTACAAAATAGGCGGAATGGATTTCGTCATTCATCACCACCATAGCGCCGCGACCAATGCTTTGTTCATCTATTGCTACGAGTAAAGAGGATAAAAGATTGGCGGGCCCGTCGGCACCGGCTGCCATCGGCGCACGCATAGCGCCTGTTATAATGAGCGGCTGGGTTTTTTGCCAATAAAGTGAAAGGAGAAATGCTGATTCTTCAAGCGTGTCGGTTCCTTGTGTCAGGATGACAGCTTTTGCACCTTTATCAATCTGGTTATTTGCCCAATCAAGAGCTTCAAACAACACTTTGAAGGACAGGGAACCGCTTGGCAGTTTTGCCAATGTTTCGGCATGTATTGTAGCAAGTTCGGAAATGCCGAGAACTGATTTTGCAAGCTGATCGGCTGAAAGTTCAGGCTCCACTCCACCGGACTTCCCGGCGACCATGGCAATTGTGCCACCCAATGCACCAATAGCAACTGTCGGCAATGACATTTTATGTTTTCCTTTGAGAGTTCGAATTCGCCAAGCATTAGCAGCATTTGATCAAGTCAACAATGCACTTTGATGAGAAGTTATAATTGAGCGGTTCTTTTCGAAAATGAATGGTTTTTTAAAAATCGGGTAGGTTTTTAAAATGTCTTCGTCAATATGGTTGAGTTTTAATGTTCGAATTCCTAAATATGCACTCTGTATAGCCGCTTTTCATTGCTTTTAACGAGGATGGAGCGTGTGGATAAAAGGAGTTTACTTGTGACAGAACATAAGCCCGATACAATGTATGGCACGACCATCATTACAGTTCGTAAAGGCAATAAGGTTGTCATTGCCGGCGATGGACAGGTGACATTAGGGCAGACAATCATGAAGGGTAATGCAAGAAAAGTGCGCCGCATTGGCAAGAATGGATCGGTTATTGCCGGTTTTGCCGGTGCAACAGCCGATGCATTTACCTTGCTTGAACGGCTTGAAACCAAGCTTGAACAATATCCCGACCAATTGATGCGTGCCTGTGTTGAACTTGCCAAGGATTGGCGCACCGATCGTTATTTGCGTAAATTGGAAGCGATGATGCTGGTGGCCGATAAAAATGTAACATTGGCTTTGACAGGGCTCGGCGATGTGCTTGAACCTGAAGATGGCATTATGGCAATCGGTTCGGGCGGTAATTTTGCTCTTTCGGCAGCGCGTGCACTGATCGACACCGATATGGATGCCGAAACAATTGCCCGCAAAGCCATGAAGATTGCTTCCGATATTTGCGTTTACACCAATAGCAACTTTATTGTTGAAACGCTTGATGCCGAATAATGATTGAATGTTTCCATGTCGCTTCTTGTCGAAAGAGCTTTAAGCCTGACAGGAAGTGCGAAAGAGAGAGCACTTTTAGATGAGTTCTGTATTTTCCCCCCGCGAAATAGTTTCCGAGCTTGATCGCTTTATTATCGGACAAAAAGATGCCAAGCGTGCTGTTGCTATAGCATTGCGCAACCGTTGGCGTCGTCAGCAGCTTCAAGGCGAAATGCGCGAAGAAGTGATGCCGAAAAATATTCTGATGATCGGGCCGACCGGTGTCGGCAAGACCGAAATTGCACGCCGCCTTGCAAAACTCGCCGGTTCACCTTTTGTCAAGGTTGAAGCCACCAAGTTTACAGAGGTCGGCTATGTCGGCCGTGATGTCGAACAGATTATTCGTGATCTTGTTGAAGTGGCCATCAATCTTGTCCGTGAGAAAAAACGTGAGGCGGTGAAAGCCAAAGCCCATATCAACGCGGAAGAACGTGTTCTGGATGCGCTAGTCGGCAAAACCGCAAGTCCCGCTACCCGCGACAGTTTCCGCAAAAAATTGCGTGAGGGCGAGCTTGATGATAACGAAATTGAAATAGAGGTTGCCGATAACAGCCCGAATAGTGCGCCTACATTCGACATTCCCGGTATGCCGGGCGCGCAAATGGGCATTATGAATTTGTCCGATATTTTCGGTAAAATGGGCGGACGCACCAAGACACGGAAAACCACGGTCAAAAATGCATTCAAACCATTGATCGAAGACGAGTCCGACAAACTTCTCGATCAGGACCAGATCGTTCAGGAAGCACTTCGTTCCACTGAAAATGACGGTATTGTCTTCATCGACGAGATCGACAAGATCGCAGCCCGTGAGGGCGGCCTCGGTGCCGGTGTTTCGCGTGAAGGTGTGCAACGCGATCTGTTACCTTTGATTGAAGGAACAACGGTTGCCACCAAATATGGTCAAATCAAAACCGATCATATTCTGTTTATCGCATCTGGTGCGTTTCACGTTTCGAAACCTTCCGATCTCTTGCCTGAACTTCAGGGGCGTTTGCCAATCAGGGTCGAGCTCAATGCGCTCACACGGGAAGATTTCCGCCGCATTCTGACCGAAACGGAAGTCAGCCTGATCAAGCAATATATTGCTTTGATGGCGACCGAAAATGTGACACTCGAAATTACCGATGATGCTATTGATGCTCTCGCCGATATAGCAGTGGATTTGAACTCTACTGTAGAAAATATCGGTGCCCGTCGTCTGCAAACAGTGATGGAACGCGTTCTTGATGAAATTTCCTTCACAGCACCTGATAAATCGGGCACAACCTTCAAGGTTGATGCTGCTTATGTCAAAAAAGCAGTGGGCGACCTTGCCGCCAATGCCGATTTGTCACGGTTTATTCTGTAGTTTCAAAACTAACAGAGTGCATATAGTCTATCAAAAACAGCCCTTCGGGGCTGTTTTATTTTGGATATATCGTCGTTTACGACACTACCGGCCATTTATGACAAATGAAGAAGCGAGATCATTGTCAGGCTTGCGGTCGCCAGAATGATGATGGATATGAAAGCTGTCAGAACGACCCGCGGTCCGGATTTTTTCAAAGCCTTTATATCAACCCCCAGTCCTAAAGCAGCCATTGAAATAACAGTCAAAATTTTTGCCACAAAAGCCATGGCATCAAGTGCCAATTGGGGAATAATATTACAGGAATTGGCAAGCAAAAGAATGACGAAGCCGATAATGAACCATGGCACCATTTTGCCGAATTTGAGTTTGGTATTGGCACCGAGGCCGTAAATGAGGCCGATCACAAATATCACAGGCCCGAGCATCAAAACACGGACAAGTTTGACAAGTGTGGCTGTTTGGACACTGATAAGTGATACAGGTGCTGCCGCAGCCAAAACTTGCGGCACAGCATAAACAGTCATACCGGCAAGAACGCCGTATTGTGTAAAGCTTAAGCCCGCTAGCGGGACAGCAAGTGGCAAGACCAGAATGACAACAATACCGAGTGCTGCTGTAAAAGCAATTGATGAAGCCACATCGGACCCTTCGGCTTTGATGACAGGTGCAACAGCCGCAATCGCCGAATTTCCACAAATCGAATTGCCACAAGCTACAAGCAAGGCGAGACGGGGGCCAAGGCCCAAAAGTCTGCCAATTGCGTAAGTTATGGCAATTACACAGGCCACAATGACGATAATACCAACAAGCAATCCGAAACCGGCAGCGACGACCGCGCTCACACTGATACTTGCTCCCAATAATAGAACCGCGCATTCAAGAAGAATTTTTGCCGAAAATCCGACTCCTTCCGCATATTGGGATGGAATGCCTTTGACTGTCCGGATGATTGCGCCAATAAGAATGGCAAGAACCAGACTTTCAAGCCAAGCCTCGCCGAAGATGAGTTTTTCAAGCTTTTCCAGAACAATGGCAACAGCCGAAATAATCGCGCATAATATAATGCCCGGTGCAAAACGAAAAAAAATTGCCTGAACTCGGCTAGCCATATTGAAATATCCTTTTTTTTAAAATCTGCTAGCGCTGTTTAATCATGTAATCAATTTTCAAATATGTTATGAATTGTTCGATTTAATCGAACATTGGCACGGCAATGATTACATTTGAACAGATGCGGATATTTCTGGCTGTCGCCGAACGCGAGCATTTGACCGAAGCGGCAAAAGCCCTTTTGTTGACACCTTCAGCCGTTTCCAGTGCCATCCATATGATTGAAGAACATTATCAGGTGCGTCTTTTCAATCGCATTGGACGGCGTATCCAATTGAGTGATGCGGGTTCTGTCTTCGTGGAAGATTGCCGCCACACATTGGCGCAAGTCAAACTTGCCGAAACAACTTTGCGTGAATTTAGCGGGCTTAAACGTGGAGCACTCGGTCTCTATGCGAGCCAGACAATCGCCAATTATTTTTTGCCACCGGTCATTGCAAAATTTCGCAATTTATATCCGGCGATAACTGTCAAAATGTCGATCGGCAACACCGAACAGGTTGAAAATGCTGTTCTATCAGGCCTAACAGACATCGGTTTTGCTGAAGGAACTATCAAAAATGAAAGCCTTCATCGTCAAAAAGTAGCTGATGACGAATTGTTCATTATTGCCGCGAAAAACCATCCTCTTACAAATAAACCTTCGGTGAAGTTTAAGGATATTTCAGGGTTTCCGTGGATTTTGCGTGAAAAGGGCTCAGGAACACGGGCAATTTTCGAGCAGGCACTTGCAAACCATGGCTATGACTTCACCGATCTTGAGGTAATGCAGACTTTCCCGTCGAATGAAGCGGTGCTTTCGGCAGTAGCGGCATCAAATGCTCTGACTGCCATTTCAAAACGTGCGGTTTCGGCTTTGCTTGCCGCAGGACTTGTTGAAAGGTTGAATTTTTTATCCGTAAAACGTGATTTTTTACTGTTACTCAATCCGCAACGCTTCAAAACCAAAGCAGTTGGTGCTTTTATTGATTTGCTTGATGGCTGATTTGGTCAAACCGACAAGCAATAAGGTTAAAACAATGTGGGAAAGAAAACAGTCAGACGAATAATGAACTGCCGGATGGGACTGATGATGAAGAAAACTCTTATGATGCTTTTTTTGGGGTGCTCTTTCTTGACGCTGACACATGCAGATGCGTCGAAACTTAATGATGTCCTCGACGTTAAAACATTACGCGTTTGCACCACCGGCGACTATAAACCTTATAGTTTTTTGAAAACCGATGGTACTTATGAAGGCATCGACATTTCTATGGCCCATTCCTTGGCCAATTCGCTTGGTGCCGAAGTAGAATTTGTGCAAACAAGCTGGAAAACGCTGATGGCGGATTTCCTTGATGACAAATGTGATATTGCAATGGGCGGAATTTCCATTTCGCTTGCCCGCCAACAACAGGTTTATATGTCTGAACCACTTGGAGTGGATGGTAAAATTCCGTTTGTACGCTGTGAAGACGCTAAAAAATATAATACGTTAAGTGCACTCAACCACAAGAATGTTCGTGCGATCGAACCCGCCGGCGGAACCAATGAAGCGTTTGTCAGAAAATATATGCCGAATGCCAAACTCGAGCTTTTTCATGACAATACAACAATTTTTAAAAATCTCGTCGACAAAAAAGCCGATGTCATGATTACCGATGCATCCGAAGCACTTTATCAAAAACGGTATTATCCGACATTATGTGCCGTTAATCCGGATAAACCATTGGAGTTTTTCGAGAAGGGCTACATGCTCCCGAAGGGCGACATCAGTTGGAAACTTTATGTCGACCAATGGCTGCATTTGATGCAGAAAAATGGCGAATATAATGCAATCTCCGCCCATTGGCTGAAAGCAGGTGATGTTGGACATCATGATAAAAAACATGCCACAACCAAACATAGCCACTAGGTAAAGCTTACCGTGATGGGACGGGTGTAAACTGCCGAAAAACGATATTCTGTTCATTGACCAAAGCGGTCTCATGTTGACGGGTATGTTTTTTAAAAATCTGCCAATAAATCAACAGAGTTAGCCGTTTTTGGATGCGGCGGATGAGCGGGTTTTAAATAACTCTGGAAACAAAAAAACGGAAGCATTTTACGGCTTCCGTTTCTTGAACTTTAGTTTGTGGGCAAAAAACATTTCTGCCTATTATAGGTATTGTTTCAGCCAACAATTTTTTTGGCAGGAAATAACAAAAATACGCGTGTTTCATTGCTTGCACGGTCAACCACAGCATTATCGGCAACTTTGGCTCCAACACGCAAACAATAGCGCAGCATGGGCGGAAGCGAAGAGAATGCTTCATCGGGCTTGATTGCTTCTTCCGGCATAATATCCATTGTCACACCATGGGCAGCACGCAGATGAACTCCTGATTGCGCGCGGCAAAAATGGTAAAGATAGGAAAGTTCCAAAGCATGTGCGGCAGGATAGCGGCTGTTGAATGCCAGACTTCCAATAACGTAATCGACATTCCGGAGAAGGCAAAAGTTCGAAATTGCCTGCCATAAAAGCCCTTGGGCACGATGTGCCTT
>CAMLLT010000114.1 GCA_946480935.1 uncultured Bartonella sp.
TATATGATTGGTGATGTGACGGACGATTTCGCTAAAAAATGGGATATAGAAAAGCAATTGCAAAATATTGTTTTCAATGCCTGTAAAATTGGTGGTCGTGCCGCAGATGTGGATAATGCCGGACGAAAAGCGTTGGAAATGTACGATCTGGGGCCAAATTATCTACTGCCTGGGATACCACATCGCATCGGTCATGGTTTTGGCCTCGATATTCATGAGGAACCTTATGTTTCCCGTCATGACAACACCATTTTGAAGCCGGGTATGTGCTTTTCGGATGAGCCGACCCTTATCTTCCCCGGTAAATTGGGCATCCGTCTGGAAGACGCTATCTATATGACAAAAGAGGGGCCGAAGTGGTTTACACAACCGGCTCTTGGTCCTGCAACTATTTAAAACACGTATGATAATTCGATAACAAATCGACCAAGCATAAAAGAGAGGAACTGTCATGAAAATATTAAGAACAATTGCGCTGGCAAGCTTATCCGTGGCAAGCCTTGCTGCATTTTCTTTATCGGCAAATGCAAAAACGCTGGTTTATTGCTCGGAAGCTTCGCCTGAAGGCTTCGATCCGGGTCCATATACAACAGGAACGACTTTCGACGCCAGCGCGCACACAATTTATAACAGTCTTGTCGAGTTTAAAAAAGGAACAACCGAAGTCATACCGTCACTAGCCGAGAGTTGGGATATTTCAGCAGATGGCTTGGAATATACATTGCATTTGAGAAAAGGGGTGCATTTCCATAAAACTCCCTATTTTACACCATCGCGCGATTTCAATGCAGATGATGTTGTGTTTTCATTTGAACGGCAGTGGAAGAAAGATGATCCTTGGTACAGCTACGCACCCGGTGTGTCGTGGCAATATTTTGATAGCATGGGATTTGGCAATCTTCTCAAGGACGTAAAAAAGATTGATGATCATACAGTCAAAATCACATTGAACCAGCCGGAAGCACCGTTTTTGGCCGATTTGGCAATGAGTTTTATTTCGATTCTGTCGAAAGAATATGCGGATAAGCTGCAGGCGGACGGAAAAATGATAGAGCTCAATTCGAAACCGGTGGGAACAGGACCATTTATACTGGTTTCCTATCAAAAAGATGCCGTGATCCGTTACAAAGCAAACCCCGATTATTTCGGGGGGAAACAACCGCTTGATAATTTGGTTTTTGCCATCACAATAGACCCGTCGGTGCGCGCACAAAAGCTGAAAGCCGGCGAATGTCAAGTGATGTCGAATCCGGCACCGGCCGATGTGGCCGAGTTGAAGGCTAATGCGAACCTTGTTGTAAAAGAACAGCCGGGCCTTAATGTTGCCTATCTGGCTTACAATACGGTTCAACCACCTTTTGATAAAGTGGAAGTGCGTCAGGCTTTGAATATGGCAATTAATAAGAAAAATATTCTGGAAGCCGTTTACGCAGAATCGGGCACTGCTGCCAAAACGCCGATACCACCCACAATGTGGTCCTACAACAAATCTATCGAAGACGATCAATATAATCCTGAAGCGGCCAAAGCACTGCTGGACAAAGCAGGTGTTAAAGACCTGAAAATGAAGATTTGGGCAATGCCGGTCAGCCGCCCCTATATGCCAAATGCCCGACGTGCTGCAGAATTGATGCAGGCCGATTTGGGGAAAATTGGTGTCAAGGTCGAGATATCCTCGATGGAATGGGGTGAATACGTTAAACGATTGCATGACAAAAACCGTGATGGAGCTGTCATATTAGGGTGGACAGGTGATAATGGCGATCCGGATAACTTCTTGAGTGTACTGGCTTCGTGTGCTTCTATTGGTAGCAATAATTATGCAAATTGGTGTTACGAACCATTCGACAAAATAATTTCGGAAGCAAAAATAACGACAGATCATCAAAAACGCGTCGAACTTTATGAGCAGGCCCAGCTCATCTTCAAGCAACAAGCTCCCTGGTTTGTCATAGCAAATTCAACGGTGGCCATGCCAATGTCAAAAAAAGTAAAAAACTATGTCATTGATCCTGTCGGAGCCCATAGATTTGACAATGTTGATATAGATGAGTAAAGAAATCGCAAATGGTTGAACATAGATTATATATATCTATGTTCAATCTGGATTTTCTTAAAATAAATCTGATTTTTTGGTTACAATATAACTATTTGTAACCACTAATAATATGTAAATATATTAATGGAATGATACGGGTATAAAATGAAGTTATTGAAAGAACTTGTGCTTTCGGTCGGGATGGCTACAGCACTTTTTGCAATTTCCAATGAAGCATCGGCAAAAAATCTGGTTTATTGTTCGGAAGCATCTCCGGAAGGTTTTGATCCGGCTCTTTATGCAAATGGAACAGCCTTTGATGCATCAGCATGGACTGTCTATAATCGTCTGGTAGAATTTGATCCTGATAAACCGGGCGTTTTCCCTGGCCTTGCCGAAAGTTGGCAAATATCCGATGATGGGAAAGAATACACTTTCCGCTTACGAAAAAATGTAAAATTCCAAAAGACTGCTTTTTTTACCCCGACGCGAACATTGAATGCAGATGATGTAATTTTCACTTTTGATCGCGCTAGAAATCCGAACAATCCTTGGCATGCCTATACGTCCGGTATTCGCTATCTATATTTTGAAAGCATGGGGCTTAACACGCTCATCAAGGATATCGTGAAAGTCGATGACCAAACAGTCAAATTCATTCTTGAGCGGCCGGATGCTCCCTTTCTTGCCGATCTCGCCATGGCATTTTTGTCGATTAATTCGCTTGAATATGCTCAACAATTAGAAAAGCAGGGAAAACGGGAACAATTCAATCTTCAACCGGTCGGAACCGGCCCATTTTCTTTTGTCGCATATCAAAAAGACGCACTGATACGCTATAAGGCAAATAGCGATTATTATGCGGGAAAGCCAAAGATAGACAATCTTGTTTTTGCGATCACGACCGATCCGGCCGTTCGTGCACAAAAGTTAAAGGCCGGTGAATGTGATGTCATGTCTTATCCGGCTCCAGCCGATATTGCTGAATTGAAATCGAATCCGGATTTGAAAGTTGTCGAGGGACCGGGATTGAATATAGCCTATATGGCTTATAATACGACAATTCCTCCTTTTGACAATGTTGATGTAAGGCGCGCACTCAATATGTCGGTCAATAAAAAGGCCATTATTGATGCTGTTTTTGATGGTGCGGCAACAGTCGCAAAAAATCCAATGCCACCGACAATGTGGGGGTATAATGACAATGTCAAGGATGATGCATATGATCCGGAAAAAGCCAAACAGATGTTGGAAGCTGCCGGTGTCAAGAACTTCAAAATGAAGATTTGGGCAATGCCGATAAGTCGGCCTTATATGCCTAACGCACGACGCGCTGCGGAGCTTATTCAATCCGATTTCAAAAAAGTTGGTGTAGATGCCGAAATCGTCTCTATGGAATGGGGCGAATATATGAAAGCGGGAAAAGCCAAGGATCGTGACGGTGCCATTATTATTGGCTGGACGGGAGATAATGGCGATCCGGATAACTTCCTTGGTGTTCTGCTCTCATGTATTGGAAGAGGGACTACGAATTTTGCGAATTGGTGCAGTAAGCCATTCGATGATCTCATTGAAAAGGGTAAAACTGTCACCGACCAGAGTGAGCGCGCGAAACTTTATGAACAAGCACAGCTGATATTCAAAGACCAAGCCCCTTGGCTGACGCTCGATCATTCAACCGTATTTATGCCAATGAGAAAGAACGTAACCGGTTTCAAACTCTATTCGGTATCTGGCTATCGTTTCGAACATGTGGATATCGAAAATTAACTGTCAATTGACGCACGGATAATGGCAGCCATTAGATTGAACAGCATGGGGTCGGAGGCATTATGCTTCAATATTTGTTGAAAAAAATAGGTTATATCATTCCTACTTTTATAGGAATTACACTTGTTTCTTTCATTTTTGTACACACCTTGCCGGGTGATCCTGTGCTTTTGATGGCAGGCGAACGTGGCATGTCTGAAGAACGCCATGCCCAACTGATGGCCGAATTCGGTTTCGATCGTCCTTATTGGCAACAATATCTCGATTATCTGTGGGGTGTCCTTCATGGCAATTTGGGAACCTCTTTCGTTTCCAAACGCAGCGTAGCCGAAGAGTTCTTTACACTTTTTCCGGCGACGCTGGAATTGGCATTTTGTGCCATTATTATTGCTGTATTTTTGGGAATTACTATCGGTGTCATAGCTTCCGTCAAGCGTGGCTCATGGTTTGACCAGACTTCAATGGGGTTGGCTCTTACAGGCTATTCCATGCCAATTTTCTGGTGGGGTCTTTTGCTGATCATGCTCTTTAGTGGAAAATTGGGTTGGACGCCTGTCTCAGGGCGGATTTCTTTACTCTATTATTTTGATCAGCCCACCGGTTTTATGCTGATTGATAGCTGGATATCAGGAGAGGAGGGGGCTTTTGCTTCTGCTGTTTCCCATCTGATTTTACCGACATTGGTTTTGGCAACAGTTCCTCTTGCAGTGATTGCTCGCCAAACACGTTCGGCCATGCTCGAAGTTTTGGGTGAAGACTATGTTCGCACAGCAAAGGCCAAAGGTTTGAGCGCTTTTCGTGTTGTTGCAATTCATGCATTACGTAACGCCTTTATTCCGATTGTAACAACAATCGGTTTACAGATCGGAATGCTGATGGGAGGGGCTATTCTTACGGAGACAATTTTCTCTTGGCCGGGAATTGGAAAGTGGATGATCGATTCAATTTCGAGGAGAGATTACGAATCCGTACAGGGCGGATTACTCATGATTGCTGTGCTTGTGATGGTGGTCAATCTCGTTGTCGATTTGCTTTATGGATTTATCAATCCGAGGGTAAGACATAGCCAGGGTGTATCATGATGAATAGTAAAGCTGACAAAAATATATCAGCCGATATCAGGCGTCAGGCTTGGAGAGAATTCTGGTTCTCATTCAGTATGAATCGTGGCGCTGTGATCGGTCTTGTTGTGTTTTGCGCTATTGTTCTTCTCGCTCTGGTCGCCCCGTTGATTGCTCCTTATGGATATGACGAGCAATTTCGTGATGCAATGCAAAGACCGCCGGCTTGGCAGGCGGGTGGAACGTGGAATTTCATTCTGGGAACTGATGCGGTTGGACGTGATATTTTATCTCGTCTTCTTCATGGTGCGCGCTATTCGCTGCTTGTAGGAGTGGTTGTTTCGCTGGCGGCTATGATCGTCGGCATCATTGTCGGCGTTATTGCAGGTTATATCGGGGGCATGATCGAAGTCATCATCATGCGTATTATGGATATTATCCTTGCTTTTCCTTCTCTGCTTTTGGCTTTGGTCCTCGTCAATATTGTCGGTTATGGTTTGCAAGGTGCAATTATTGCAACGGCGGTTGCGCTCCAGCCCCATTTTGTCCGACTTGCACGCGCGGCAGTTCTCGCGGAAAAGAATCGTGAATATGTCATAGCCGCAAAACTCGCAGGTGCCGGCCGCGGTCGCTTGATGTTCAAGACTATTCTGCCAAATTGTATGGCTCCCATTATCGTACAGGGAACGTTTTCTTTTTCGAATGCCATTCTTGATGTGGCTGCATTAGGTTTTCTTGGTATGGGGGCACAAGCTCCCACACCGGAATGGGGAACAATGTTGGCCGATGCGCGCGAATTCATTTCGAGTGCATGGTGGATTGTTACATTTCCCGGTCTTGCAATATTGATACTTGTTTTGGCGATCAACCTCATGGGGGATGGCTTACGTGACGCACTCGATCCGAAATTGAAAAGGAGCTGAAGATGGCGTTACTCGAAATCCGCAATCTTAGTGTATATTTCGAAACCGCAAGCGGGCCTTTTTATGCTGTTAAAGGCATAGATATCACCGTTAATAACGGCGAAATTCTTGCAATCGTAGGCGAATCCGGCTCCGGTAAATCGGTAAGCATGCTGGCCGTCATGGGGCTATTGCCAAAAAGTGCCAAAATCAGTGCCGACAAGATGATGTTTGAAAATATCGATCTTATGAAGCTTACCGATCATGAAAGACGCCGGATCATCGGCAATGAAATTTCCATGATCTTTCAGGAACCTATAGCAAGCCTCAATCCCTGTTTCACAGTTGGTTATCAGCTTGAAGAAGTATTGAAAGCTCATCTTAAGCTCGGGCGCAAACAACGGATTGAGAAAATTATCGAGCTCTTCCACCTTGTCGGTTTAACCGAGCCTGAACGCAGATTGAAGAGTTTTCCTCATCAATTGTCAGGCGGTCAATGCCAACGAATTATGATTGCCATGGCAATTGCATGTAACCCGAAATTACTGATTGCCGACGAGCCGACAACTGCACTTGACGTTACGATACAGAAGCAAATCCTTGATCTTATTTTGAATCTTCAAAAAAGCCAGAATATGGGGGTTATTCTTATCACCCACGATATGGGTGTTGTTGCTGAAACGGCAGATCGCGTTGTTGTGCAGTATAAGGGAGAAAAAATGGAAGAGGCCGACGTGCTTTCTTTATTCGAAACGCCCAAAAATGCATATACCAAAGCTCTTCTGGCAGCCCTTCCGGAAAATGCCCATGGTAATCGACTTGTCACGGTTGCAGATTTCATGCACACGCACGGAGATGCTTTATGAGCGATTTCATAATAGAAGCTAAAGATATCGTACGTGATTATCCCATTTCCGGTGGTTTGTTGGGCAAAAGAAAGATTTTACATGCCGTCAACCATGTTTCTTTTGGTGTTGAACGTGGCAAAACCTTGGCTGTCGTTGGCGAATCCGGATGCGGAAAATCGACTTTGGCCCGGATTCTGAGCCTAATTGATCCGCAAACGAGCGGCGAGCTCGTCATTGACAGAGAAAATATTGATATTGCGCAAAAAAAAGTAACAACAACAATGCGCCGTAAGGTGCAAATTGTATTTCAAAATCCCTATGGATCACTCAATCCCAGACAAAAAATAGGTGATGCTCTCACCGAGCCTTTATTGCTGAACACAACATTGTCGGCCAAAGAACGGGAGCAGCAAGCAAAACAAATGCTCGAGAGAGTGGGGCTTTCGGAAATACATTACTATCGATATCCTCATATGTTTTCAGGTGGTCAAAGGCAGCGCATTGCAATTGCACGTTCTTTAATGCTTCGGCCGAAAATTGTAGTTCTTGACGAGCCGGTTTCAGCGCTCGATTTATCGGTTCAGGCTCAGGTGCTCAATTT